>JBHEPQ010000148.1:0-5642 GCA_046260215.1 Chromatocurvus sp. | reverse complement strand
CGACGAGACGGCGGCGAAAACAGCGCCCGATGCCAACGCCCTGAGCCTGCAGATCAACCGGCAGTTCGAGGACTGGATTCGCGCTACCCCGGGCCAGTGGATCTGCCTGAAAAGACGCTGGCCGAAGGCGCACAGGCTGTAGAAAACCCCCGCGGGCCCCGGGCCTGCGAGCGCCGTCACGAATCCGGCAAATACCTGCCGTCATTGCTTTACCCGGACACTATCCGCCCGTATTTTGCGCATGGACAATGTCACTGCGCACAAGAATGGTGCGCACGACTGTAATTTACAGGGCTCTCCAGACATTCTCCACCCACTCTCCACACAATGTTTAGAAACGCCCCACACGCGGGATCGCACACGGGACACAGCAACGCAGAGCGAGCATGCAGGCAGATATCACAGACAGGTTTGTACTTCTGGCACAGCTGGATCGACGCATCCGGGCGCTGGCTCGCCTGCGCGCCGCGGCGCTCTACGGCCTGGTGCTGGGTATTCTGCTGCTGCTGTTCGCCGGCACCGCCCGCCCTGCGCAGCCCCTGCTGCCTTTCGTCAGCGGTGCACTGCTCGGCGGCGCAGCCCTGCCGCTGCTGCTGATAGCGCAGGGTCTGCTGCAGCTGAAGCAGGCTGCGCATCGCGGTCTTGTGCGGCATCTTTTCCGCCAGGGACACCGGGTGGAGTATGCGGAATTCGACCCCGCCGGCGACATAACAGGCATGCTTCGGGTGCCGTCACATGCCAGCCTCACGCACTGAGCGACAGGGCGTGCTCTGGCCCCTTGCCCTTGTTGCCCTTCTGCTACTCGCGGCACTGCTCTGTCTGCCGCTGGACGCTGCGGGACAGGGGCTGGCCGCGGTGCTCTTCATTGGCGTCATGGCGGTCGCGAGCGCTGGCCGGCTGCGCGAGCAACGTGATTTCCTGCGCGTTCTCGCCCTGCTGCTCGGCGCGGCGCTGAACCTGCGCTACCTCTGGTGGCGCGGCACGCACACTTTGACGGCAGCAGATATGCTGACCTGGGCAGCGGTGCTCTATCTGTTTGCCGCCGAACTATACGCTGTCAGCACCCACTTCATCGGCTCAGTGGTCAACGTCTTTCCGGCGCAGCGCCCACTGCTGGGCTTCAATGATATACGCGGCGTCGAACTGCCGAGCGTGGATGTGCTGGTGCCCTCCTATAACGAAAGCGCAGATCTGCTGGAGACAACGCTGCGTGCGGCGCGGATGCTCGATTACCCGGCGGATCGGCTGCGGGTTTACCTGCTGGATGACGGCGCCACAAAAGCACGACTGCAACACAGCGATCCTGACATCGTCGCCGCCGCGCACGCACGGCGGGATACCCTGCAGGCACTGTGCCTGGACATTGACGTGACCTATCTGGCGCGCGAGAAAAACGAGCACGCCAAGGCGGGTAACCTCAACTTCGGTCTGGCCCACAGCGACAGTGAACTGGTTCTGGTGCTGGACGCCGACCACGTCCCGGCCACCGATTTTCTCGAGCACACCGTACCGTGGATGGTGAAAAACCCGCGCAACTTCCTGGTGCAGACGCCGCACTTCATGCTCAACGCCGACCCGGTGGAGCGCAACCACCTGGGCGGCTTCGCCAGCATGCCGTCGGAAGGCGACATGTTCTACGGCAAGATCCAGCGTGGCCTGGACTTCTGGTCCAGCTCGTTTTTCTGCGGCTCGGCAGCGCTGCTGCGCCGTCGCGCGCTGGATGAGGTCGGCGGCTTCAGCGGCGATACCATCACCGAGGATGCCGAGACCGCCCTGGCCCTGCATGCAAAAGGCTACCAGTCGGTGTATGTCGATCGACCCATGGTCAGCGGCCTGGTGCCGGACAGCGTGAGCGAATTCGTCACCCAGCGCAGCCGCTGGGCACAGGGTATGGTGCAGATACTGCTGCTCAAGCGCCCGCAGACCAACCCGGGCCTCACCTGGCACCAGCGCCTGGGGTACCTGAACGCCATGCTGTTCTGGCTGTTTCCCTTCTCGCGGCTGGCGTTTCTGATCATGCCCGTTCTGTATCTGATATTCGGCATGCAGGTCTACCCCGCGTCGCTGGCCCAGATTCTCGCCTTTGCCATTCCTCACCTGGTGGCGACCTACATGGTGTCGAACCTGCTGTTTGGACGTCGCCGCTGGCCGCTGGTCGCTGAGCTGTATGAAACGTTGCTGTCGATATTCATTGGCCGCGCGGTACTCACGGTGCTGCGCAACCCGCGCAGTCCGACCTTCCGCGTCACCGAAAAAAGCGGTCAGAGCAGGACGGATTCCGTCTCTACCCTGGCCTGGCCGTTCTATCTACTGCTGATCGCCACCGCCGCAGCCGCCTGGATGGGCGGCATGAAGCTCTGGGAATCACCCCAGAGTAGCGGCCTCACAGCTGTCGTCCTGTTCTGGAACCTGTTCAACCTGATATTGCTGCTCGGCGTAATGCGCATACTGGTGGAGAAGCGGCAGCTGCGGCACGAACCACGTCTGCCCACTGACGAGCCGGTGTCACTGCTGTGCGCCGATGGCCGCGTGCTGCCGGCGCGTCTGCGTGACGTCTCGGCCAGTGGCGCGGGCCTTGTCCTGCAGGGTGACGCAGTATCCGCGCAGGACATCCGCGGACCGCTGCAGCTGCGGGTGTCCGCGGGACGCGGCAGCCACACGCAGGATCTTTCGGTGGCCGCAGTCATGAACGCCGCTACGCTGCCCCGCCTCGCCCTGCAGTTCACGCCCCGGGACAGCGCCGAGATGAATCGCGTTGTCGCCTTCACCATGGCCAACAGCGAACGCTGGATGCGCTTCCAGCGACGTCGCAGCCGGCCCATGGGTTACCTGGCGGCCTTCGGCCGGGTGGTCTCCGTGGATATCAGGCCGCTGGCGAGTCACGCAGGCAGCGTCATCAACCGACTTTACACACGCATGGAAAAGCTATGGACCACCGCATGAGGCAACTGGCAGAACCGTTTGCTGGACGGCTTGCAAAGCAGGCTGGACAATACGTTGCGAGACAACTGTTACAGCGCTGTGCACACAGGGTGACACGCAACCGTGGACAATGTTCTACCGGTTACGCTGCACAAACAGGCCTGCGACAGCGCCTGGCCGCCGCGTGCTTCGTCTTCGTCGGCCTGCTGGTACTGCCCGCCGTCAGCGCGGCTGGGACCGACGTCATCAGGCTCAGCGAATACCGCAGCGAGGGCAGCCAGCTCATGCTGCGCGGCCAGGCGCCGAGCGCCGACCTGTTCATTCCGCTGTCCTCCGCAAGCCGCATCGACAGCGCCGAACTCGAGCTGCACCTGGTCAACTCCATTGCCCTGATCGAGGATCGCTCGGTGCTGCGGGTCAATTTCAATGGCGTCACCGTTGGCCAGATACGCCTGCGCCGCAATCGTCCCGAGATCATCGCCACCGTTACACTGCCGGCAGTGCTCTGGGAGCCCGGCTTCAACCGGCTGCAGTTCGCCGCCAGCCAACAGGTGGAGGCGCTGTGCGCGAGCCCGGATGAGCCGGAGCTGTGGACCGAAATCGACCTTTACAGCTCGCTGCTGCGAGTTGAGCACGGCGGCACGGACGCACCGCTGGTGCTGGCGGATCTATCCGGCCTTTTTGGCACCGGCATCGGCGGTGCCTCGCGCGTCGCGCTGATGACGGCGCCGGATGCCGGTGACGAGGCGCTGGACCGCGCGCTGCCCATGATCAGCCAGGCGCTGGCGCTGCGGCGCAATTACGCGCCACTGCAGGTGCGCCACACGGCGTGGGACGCAGAGCGCGCGGCTATACTGGCAGCTGAATCGCAGCGTCCCCGCGACGCCGATGGCAGCGGCTGGAGCGATGCCGCGCGCAGTGCCCTGCCCGGCAGCGCCGCGTACTGGACCGGCGCCAGCGACGCCGCGGCACACGTGCTGGTGGGCCGGCGCGACCAGCTGGCAGCGATTCTTCCCGACGCGATCACCGACAGCATCAACGGCGCCCACCTCTCACTGTCGCGAACGCCTGCCGTGGTAGTGAATAACGAAGTGCGGGTGCCGGCGACCGTGCGCCTGCTGGTGAGTGGCGAGAGCGACGAGGACGTGCTCACTGCGGCAAAAGTGCTCGCCGACATGGACGACCGGCTCAATCGCGCAACACAGATTGATGCTCTCAGGCGCGAGCGCGGTGAACCCGCGCGTGACCCTCTGCCGTCGCGCTTTCTGGTTCCCGAACGACGCTACACCTTTGACAGCATGGCTGAGGGCAGAACCTTCCGCGGCAGCGGCAGCTTCCGCCACAGGGTGGACTTCAATCTGCCGCCGGACTTTCACGTGCCCGAAAGTGCCAGCTTCAAGCTCTACCTGGACTTTGGCTACGGCGCCCAGATGGGGCCCGGCTCAAGCCTGAACCTCACGCTCAACGACCAGCTGATCCACGGCATGCCCCTCGATCAGCCCGGCGGCCAGTCCTTCCGCGCCTATCGACTGGACGTATCGGCACGGCAACTGCGCGGCGGCTCCAACACCCTTGCGTTCGACGTCGCCCTGCGCTCGCCGCAGTCGCCGGAGCCCTGCACCTGGGTGCCCGCCGATCACCTGATTTTCTCGCTGTACGGTACGTCGGTGCTGGAGCTGCCGGCGGCAGACCGTGTCGCGGTACTGCCCGATCTGGGCCTGATGGCCGACACCGGCTACCCCTATCTGCAGACCGGCGACACGGCACCGGTAAACCTGTACATCGCCGATCGCGCGCTCACCGGCAGTGCCCTCACCGTGGCCGGCAAGCTGGCCCAGGCCGCCGGCGTTGCGCTGCAGGAACTGGTACTGAAAGACTGGCCGCGCGACACGCCCGCCGCCGGCAACCATCTGCTTATCGGCACGCCGGATGCGCTGCCCGCCGCGCTGTTTCGCGACTGGAGCGCCGCGCTCGGGCGCAGCCAGCGCTGGCCCTACCGCAGCCTGAACGACTGGCGCGCGCTGCTCAGCGGCGATGCACCCGAGCTCAACGGGCAGGTGGAGCAGACCGGCGCTATCGGCGACGGCGCCCTGCTCGCAGCGCTCGCCAACCCCGAAGGCACAGGCACGCTGTCCGTATTCACCGCCGACAGCATCGCACGGCTTGCAGACAGCGTGGATACCCTGATTGAGCCCGGCATCTGGGGCCAGCTGCGCGGCGACCTTGCGGCCTGGCGCGATCTCGACACGCCGGTGCACACTCTGCAGGTCTCCGGTGGCCATGTGGTTGGTGATCCCGACCAGCCGGTGGCGACGCTGCGGGTATGGCTTTCCAATAACCCCTGGTACTGGGCCCTTGGCGTGCTCGTTGTAGTCACCCTCGCCGCCTGGCTGTTGTATCGTATATTGCTCCGGCGCAATCGCCGCCAACAGGCAAAGTGGGAACAATGACCAGGACGACAGGTGGAAAGACGAGTGGAGTGGCGAGTGGAGTGGCGAGTGGCACAGCTAGTGGGCTGGCTATTGCAAGGGCTGTTACCAGGGCTGTTACCAGGATAAGGCGCAGCGCAGGTGCGCTGGTCGCGGTGCTGATCATGCTCAGCGCCTGTGACGGCTCGCGCGATACACGGCCCGCACCAACGCTGGACGCAGCGCGCTGGCAGGACTTCCAGCAGCGTTTTGTACACGACGATCGGGTGATCGATTCCGGCAACGAGGACA
>JBHEPQ010000043.1:0-3788 GCA_046260215.1 Chromatocurvus sp. | reverse complement strand
CGCTGGCGATGATCAGTTTCTTGATGATCGGTTTCAAGTAAGTTTTTCCTTATGCTCGGTGAACAGTTCATGCTGCGAATACGCAATTAGAGATGCCTGCAGATGGACGATGTTACAAACGGTCGGCAGACAGCACGTTACCATGGTGGCTCGCGGTGTGCGTGCCCCGACTGTCCCTGCTGCAGTGGCGTAACTTGCTTGCGTTGAATCTGGCCCGGCGTTCGAAGCGTATGAGTAATGCCTGCGACATTTTTCCGTATTGGGCTGACCATCCTGCAAGCGTATGATGACAGTTTTCCGGACGTGTCGACGCTGATACGTTTTCTCCTGATACGACGTGACACTGGTAACTCATGAAAAAGCTCCTGTTCGGGCCACGTATGTGGATCATTCTTCTGGCCACATTGCTGGTGTTTGGTGGTCTTTTTGGCATGCAGTGGTATGGCGAAAAGAAGATGAATCAGGCCATGGATAACCGACCCCGGAGCGCGGTAACCATCAGCGCCACAGAGGCCAGGCCTGTCCGCTGGCAGTCAACCGTTGCCGCGGTCGGCACCCTGTCGCCGATTAACGGGGCTGCGCTGGCTATTGAGGTGTCTGGCATCGTTGAGCACATATTCTTCGATAACGGTGATTCGGTTGCGGCCGGCGACGTCATACTGGAGCTGCGAACGGCGCCGGATCGCGCTGAACTGAAAGCGCTGCAAGCAGCGGCAGAGCTCGCAAAGCTGGAGTCAGAGCGTGCGCAGTCTCTGGTGGGCGAACGCAACATTTCCCGGTCGGAGCTTGATCGACGCGCGACGGAGCTCGACCAGGCCCGGGCCCGGGTTCTGGCACAGGAGGCAAGAATAGAACAGAAACGGCTCCGCGCGCCCTTTGCCGGACAGCTTGGCATTCGTCACTACAACGTGGGCGATTACGTGGTGGCTGGTGACACCGTCATTGAATTGCAGTCTCTGGAGCGTCTTTATGTCGATCTGACCCTGCCCGATCGCTATAGCGGCAGGGTGAAGGCCGGTATGGAGATTGAGTTGCTGGTGCCTGCCCTTGGCGGCAGGCGCTACCCGGCGGTGATCAATGCGGTTGCTCCAACGGTAGCGACGGAGACCCGGAATTTTGCACTGCAGGCGATAGTTGAAAACTCCGATGGCGGGCTCAGATCGGGGATGTTCGCGCGCCTGACATTGCCACTGGGTGATCCGTCGCAGCAGGTGATCGTGCCGAAGACGGCGATTTCCTATCGTCCCTACGGCAATTCCGTGTACGTGGTAAAGGAGCAGAATGGCACACAGACGGTGTCGCAGCGCTTTGTCACGCTGGGTGAAAGCCGCGGCGACATGGTTGCCATAGCAGAGGGCCTCGAGGCGGGTGAAACCGTGGCCACCAGCGGCCTTTTGAAGCTGGGTTCAGGCCTGCCGATCAGGGTGGATAACTCGATCGTGCCGGACGCCAGCGAGCAGCCCTCGCCGGAAAACGGCTGATATGGCATTCACCGACATTTTTATCCGCAAACCGGTGCTGGCCAGCGTGGTCAGCCTGTTCCTGCTTCTGCTGGGCCTGCGCGCAGCGGTGGACCTTAATGTGCGCGAGTATCCACTGATCGAGAACGCCATTATCACGGTCTCCACAACCTATACCGGCGCCGATGCAGAGTTGGTCAAGGGCTTCATTACAACGCCGCTGGAGCGCGAGATTGCGTCTGCCGAGGATATCGACTACCTGACATCCAGCAGCACGCCGGGCGTCAGCACAATTACCGCGAACGTGCGCACCGGCGCAGACCCGGACCAGGTCCTTACTCAGGTGGTAACCAAGGTCAACAAACTGCGCAATGAACTGCCCGAGGGCTCGGAAGATCCGGTGCTGAACCTCGAAGTGGGGGAGCAGGTAGGCACCATGTATATCTCCTTTTACAGCGAGATGCTGCCGGTCAACCGGGTCGCTGACTACGTGATCCGGGAGGTAGAGCCCAAGCTGTCGACGCTGCCTGGGGTGCAACGGGCAAGCGCCGACACCACGGCGATCTTTGCCATGCGCATCTGGCTTGACCAGGAGCAGATGACGGCGCTGGAGGTGACCGCTAGCGACGTGCGTACCGCGCTGCTGCAAAACAACGTGCTCTCGGTGGTGGGCTCGAGCAAGGGCTCAATGGTGCAGGTTAATTTCAGGGCAGATACCGACCTGAGCAGTGTCGAGGCGTTCCGGCAGCTGGTGCTGCGCGAAAAAGATGGCGCGATTGTGCGGCTTGGCGATGTCGCAGAGGTGGAACTGGGGAGCGAGGGCTACAACACGTCCAGCCTGGTGATCAATCAGGAATCCGTTTTCGTTCCGATCAATGTGGCGACGGATGCCAACGCGCTCGAGGTGATTGCCACCGTGCGGGAGGTATTCGAGACCGATATTCGGCCGCGTCTGCCCGAGGGTATGGACGCCGATATCAACTACGATGCGACCTTGTATATCGAGAACGCGATCAGCGATGTGCAGGCCACGATCATCGAGGCCATGATCATCGTTATCGTGGTGATCTTTCTGTTCCTGGGCTCGCTGCGTTCGGTGCTGATCCCCGCGGTGGCGGTGCCGCTGTCGCTGGTGGGCGGCATGTTCCTGATGCTGCTGATGGGCTTCAGTATCAACCTGCTGACACTGCTGGCGATCGTGCTGGCCATCGGCATTGTCGTCGACGATGCGATTATCGTGCTGGAGAACATCCACCGCCATATCGAGCACGGCATGACGCCCCTGGATGCCGCACTGAAAGGTGCGCGCGAGCTGGCCTGGCCTATCGTCGCCATGACCACGACCCTGATCGCCGTGTACCTGCCGATCGGGTTTCTCGGCGGGTTAACCGGCACTCTGTTTACAGAGTTCGCATTTACACTCGCCGGCGCTGTCCTTATTTCCGGGGTGGTAGCCCTTACGCTGTCGCCGATGATGTGTGCCAAACTGTTGCCCGCAGACGCGGGAGAGAATGACAACCGGCTGGAGCGCTGGCTGGATGCGCGCTTCGAGGCACTGCGTCTGGTCTATCAGCGTGACCTCGATCGCGTGCTGGACGATCGCGTCGGTTTCATGGTGTTCGGAGCGATCATTCTTGCGTCCTGCTACTTTCTGTTCGTCCGGTCTCCCGCGGAGCTCGCGCCGGAGGAGGACCTGGGACTGATTTTCTACATTGCGGAAGCCGACCCGCACGTAACGCTGGATTACATGGAGAAATACACGGCAGAGCTCGGTCGCATCAGCCGTGAGACACCCGAGGTGGCGCTCAACTTTCTGTTCAACGGGCGCAGTCCGGATGGACCCGGATCCAGCAATGGGGCCTTTGGCGGCTTTATTTTTGCACCCTGGGCTGAGCGGGAGCGCAGCGCTTCCGAGGTCCTCAACGAGACGATACAGCCCGGGGTCAGTGCCATCGCGGGTCTGCAGGTGACGGCCGTGAATCCGCCGCCATTGCCTTCGCCGGGCGTGCTACCGGTGGAGTTCGTGATCAAGAGTACGCTGGATCATTCCGTTCTCTTCGACAGTGCTTCAGAGGTACTGCAGCGCGCCCGCGACAGCGGCAAATTCATCTTCATCGACCAGAATCTGAAGATCGACCAGCCGCGCCAGAACATCCATATCGATCGGGAAAAGGCGGCACTGCTGGGTATCGATATGCAAACCCTGAGCGACGACGTGGGTGCCCTTTTGTCCGGTGCGTTTATTGGCCGCTTTTCGATGCAGGATCGCTCCTACAAGATCATTCCGCAGATTCGGCGCGATCAGCGGCTGAATCCTGATGACCTGTA
>JBHEPQ010000042.1:0-7482 GCA_046260215.1 Chromatocurvus sp. | reverse complement strand
GCCATCGCCCCTGCTGGCAGAGATCATGTCCATCGGTGAGACCATCACCTCGGTGGAAGAGACGCTCTACCAGACCAAGAACCAGAGTCGACAGGACCCGCTGAACTTCCCGATTCGGCTGAACGACAAGCTGGCCAGCCTGATGCGCATGGTGTCTCTTGGCGATCAGGGGCCGACGACCCAGGCACAGGCGGTGAAGGCCGAACTGAGCAGCGAAATCGAAGCTCAGCTGGCGATTCTGGACTCGGTCTGGAGTGATCAGATACCGGGCCTGAACGAGCGTATCAAGTCGTCAGAAATCGACATGATCAGCATGGGCTCCGATTGATTGATGGATTGATTGACTGATAGTACAGACAGGGCAGTGATCGCTGCCCTGTCCCTTTTTTTCAAGGATGTCGTTTCCCCTATGCTTTCCCTTCCGGGCTGAACGATTTCGCCAAAATATCTTGCGCTACGCCGAGGACATTTCATGAAGTCATCCTGCGTCAAACCTGTACGTTTTTTCTCCCGCTGCACTCTCGCTGTTTCTCTCCTGTCCGCTATGGCGTCATCGCTGGCATTCAGCGCTGACGAAGAGCGGGCATTCTTCGATGGCATTGAGGCTCGCAACGTCGGGCCGTTCCGCGGCGGTCGGGCGACCGTCGCCGTTGGCGTGCCGGAGAACCCCCACGTCTATTACATGGGTTCAACCGGGGGCGTGTGGAAAACCGAGAACGCCGGTGCGAGCTGGGCGCCGATTTCCGACGACGACTTCGGCTCGTCCGCCGTGGGTGCGATCGCGGTCGCTCCATCTGACCCGAACGTACTGTTCGTGGGCATGGGCGAATCGCCGTTCCGCAACATCGCTTCATCCCAGGGCGATGGCGTCTATAGATCTACCAACGCGGGCAAGAGCTGGACCCACGTGGGTCTGGAGAATGTCCGGCAGATCGGTGAGATACGTATTCATCCGCAGAACCCTGACGTGATCTGGGTTGCGGCCCAGGGCAATACCTATGCGCCCGATGATACGGGCGGCGTCTATAAATCAACCGATGGCGGTGCCAGCTGGCGGCGGGTTCTTGAGGCGCCCAACGACACCACCGGCGCGGTCGATCTCGCCCTTGATATGAGCAATCCGCGAATTCTGTTTGCAGCCCTGTGGGATAACCAGCGTGAGCCCTGGTCGCTGCGTTCCGGCGGTGAGGGCAGCGGGATCTGGCGCTCAACGGACGGGGGCGAGTCCTGGGAGAAGCTCAGCGACGACCTGCCAGGCGGCATGGGCAAGATCGGCGTGGCGTCCTCACCGGCAAAGCCGGGGCGTGTGTGGGCCATTATCGAGGCCGAGGGCGATGAGGGTGGTCTGTATCGCTCTGACGACGGCGGCGACAGCTGGAGCCAGCTGAACAAGGAACGCATCCTGCGGGCCCGATCCTGGTATTACATGCATATTTTTGCAGATCCCAATGATGAGAATACGGTGTACGTCCTCAACGCGCCGTTCATGAAATCCATTGACGGCGGCAAAACGTTTTCGCCGGTGGCGGTACCTCACGGTGACAACCACTATCTCTGGGTGAATCCGGATAACTCCAAATGGATGGTCAACGCCAACGACGGCGGCGCGAATGTTTCTTTTGATGGCGGTGACAGCTGGTCACGGCAGGACAATCAGCCGACGGCACAGTTCTATCGCGTTAACACGGACAACGATTTTGAGTATCGAATTTACGGCGGGCAGCAAGACAACTCTACCGTGGCGATTCGCAGTCGTTCCCGGGATGGCGAGATTGGGCGGGACGACTGGGATGTGCACGGCGGCTGTGAAAGTGCCTACGTTGCGATGGATCCTAACAATCCCCGCTACACCTACGCCGGTTGCTATCTTGGATTGATTGATGAGTTCGATACGCAAACGGGCACCACGCGCTCCATCAAGGCTTACGCTGAGCTCGGTCTTGGGCAGCTGGCCCGGGACGCGAAGTATCGCTTCAACTGGAACGCGCCCATTCACGTATCGCTGCACGACCCCGAGGTGATCTACCACGGTGCCAACGTGCTTCTGAAATCCAGCGATCGCGGCTTCAACTGGACGGAAGCCAGTCCGGATCTTACGCGCAATGAGGATGACAAGCAGGGCAAGGGCGCAGGCCCCTACACCAACGAGAACATCGAACAGTACAACACGATATTTGCCTTCGCCGAGAGTCCCCACGATGCCAACACCCTCTGGGTCGGCAGCGATGATGGCCTGGTCCACGTTACGCGCGACGGGGGTGAGAACTGGAATAACGTGACGCCTCGCGGTGTTGATCGGGGGATGGTCAATGCCATCGAGGTGTCACCCCACAACCCGGCGGTGGCCTATGTGACGGTGATGAAATACAAGCAGGGCGATAACCGCCCCTATGTCTATCGCACCTCGGACTACGGTAGCAGCTGGACATCGATCAGCGCGGGCCTGCCGGAGGCGCATTTTGCCAGAGTGGTCCGTGAGGATCCCGAACGCGAGGGCCTCCTCTTTGCGGGGATGGAGCGGGGTCTGTACCTGTCCTTTAACGGTGGCGACGACTGGCAGCCCCTGCAGGTGAATTTGCCGGTTGTGCCGATCACGGATCTGATGGTGCGTCGTAACGACCTGGTGCTGGCTACCCAGGGTCGTGCCTTCTGGGTGCTGGATGATATCGCGCCACTGCGGCAGTTTGCGCCGACGCAGAAAACCGCGTCGATGCACATGTACTCACCGTCACCGGCCTATCGGCTGACGCCGACTGAGGGCCGGGCAACGGGTGGTGAGAGCGTGGCGCCGAGTGCGCCCAACGGTGCCGTAATTTACTATGCGCTGCCCGGGGAGATGGACCTCAAGGAACAGACGCTCACCCTCACGGTGCTGAACGCAGAAGGCGGTGTTGTTCGCGAATTTGCCACGGACCCGGAGAAAGGCCACAAAGGCGGCGGCAGCGGTGCCGATACGGCGCTGCCGGCGGAAGAGGGCATCAATCGCTTTGTCTGGGATTTGCGCAGAGCCCCGGCGAAAAAGCTGGACTACGACGTCGCCTACGGCGCAGGCAAGGACAAGGCTGTTTCCGGGTATCGACTGGCGCCGGGCAACTATACGCTGCGCCTGAGTCTGGGCGAGGAAACCCGGGAGGAGACCGTTGACGTCATCTGGGACCCGGTCAACAGCTACGAGGCGGATGCAATCGCCGAGCAGCAGGCCTTTCTGTCCGAGGCATTCGATATGATCGACGGCATCTATCATCGTATTGGCAGCCTGCAAAGCGTGCAGAAGCAGGTTGAATTGCGCAAGGCACTGGCGGTCGAGGCAGGGGATACGGCCGTAGAGGAGGCTGCCGAGAGTGTGCTCGCGGCTCTCAAGGACTGGCAGGCCTCGGTGACTACCCCGGACCGCAAGACCTTCCAGGACGTGCTCAACTTCCATCCGCGATTGGACAGCTTCCTGATTGACGTCTACCAGCAGGCCGACAGTGCAGTGCTTGGGCTGACCCGCGGACAGCGGGAACGTCTGCAGGACTTGCGGCCCGAGTGGCAGGCAGCCATGGCCGCCTGGGAGGAGCTGATAGAGAAGGACCTCGCCGCATTCAATGCGGTGGCGGGGCCGGCGGTGAGGGCGCCGGCTGTGCAATAAACGCCGTCGATCGCTCTGTAGTAAAAAGGCCCGGCACCGGGAGGTGCCGGGCCTTTTTTTAGCGCGGATACGGTCCGATTGCCGCCTCAGGCCAGCGCCCCTCGTCTAACAAGGCGCTGCCTGCTCTTGGTCCGTTATGCGGACTTACTTTGACAACCCGGCTTCTGACAGTACAGTCAGCAGTCCCAACTGTGCGCCAAGATGCGCATCGACGTTTCTCCACCATTCATCCAGAGAGTGCGCGCCTTGTGACGTGCCACCGCGACTGACAGTGACCGCGGGAACGCCCATAGAGATCGGCAGGTTGGAATCCGTGGATGAGATCTGCAGCGACGGTGTCACGCCCAGAGCGGCAGTGGCCGCCATTGTGCGCTGCACCAGGGGAGAATCGGGGTCACCCATGGCGGCCGGTCGTGTGCCAACGCGCTTGATATCTACCGTGAGCGCGGGGCCATCGAGCCTGCCCTCGTTTTCTGCTTCCAGAGCCTCCATCACCGCAGCCTGCAGGACCGCATCGATCTCATCGAGTTTGTCCTGGTTGCCCGAGCGCATATCGATTTCCATCCAGGATTCAAAGGGTATCGAGTTGACTGAGGTACCACCGCTGATGCGGCCCACGTTGTAGCTGGTCTTGTCGCCGACCGTCGTTACAGAGGGCGCCCGCTCGTCGAACAGCGCGATGGCGCGGCCCAGCGCGTGATGCGGATTGGCCAGGCCAAAGGCGCCCCAGGAATGGCCGCCGGGCCCATGGAACGTCACCCGGTAGCGGTGTGAGCCCACGCCGCCGTAGACAATGCGATCGCTGTTGCCGCCATCCACGGCGATAAACGTATCGATCTTGTCGGCGTCGTCGCGGAACAGGTGCTTCACGCCGCGAAGGTCGCCAAGGCCTTCCTCGCCGACATTGCCGATAAACAGTATCTCGGCCTCGGTTTCCAGCTCTGCATGCTCCATTGCGCGCAGCACTTCCAGTATCGTTACCAGTCCCCGGGTGTTATCGCCGATACCTGGCGCGCTGTACTTGTCGCCCTCAATTTTTACCGTCACGTCGGTGCCCTCGGGGAACACGGTGTCGAGGTGCGCGGCATAGGCGACACGCTTGCCGCTGCCATTGTCATTACCAGTGCCGGGCCTACGCCCGATCACGTTGCCGATCTCGTCTATTCGCACGTCCTCAAGACCGGCCTCGCGTAGCATCCCGGCGAAGCGTTCGGCCCGGGCCGTTTCGTTGAACGGCGGTGCCGGTATCTCGGTCAGTTCAATCAGGTCTTTCAGCGACTGCGCCTCAAGGCTGTAAACGTGCTCCATGGCCGCCTTGACTCTGGGGTCCGCCTGCAGCGCTTCGATCTCGCTGTGATACGCGGGTCTGATGGTCGGGCCTTCATCGCTGGCTTCCACGGGTGACGTGGCCAGAGGCCCGCCCAACGCTGTCGCGAGCGCCCCTGCGAGTATGAACGCGCGTGACCTGACGGCAGAAAGAGGGAAAGGAATCGAGGAGACCGCGGCAGCAAGGCCGCGGACACCCGGTTGGTGCGTGTTATTCATAAAGATACCCCTGAGCGGTCGGTAGTAAGGCATCACAGCGATGCCCGACTGGAGTCAGCATCATGACAAGCTCGGCGGCCTGTGTCAGCCCTGTCCAGAGCCCCGGGTGGTGTTTCGATGAACCGGGGGTTTATACTCGAGCGGTCTAAAAAAGAGGTTAATAACGATGGTTACATCCTTTACCCGCATCTCCACCGTCATTCTCGGTGCCAGCCTTGCGCTCTCCAGCCTATTCTCACAGGCGGGCACCGCGCTCGTCGGGGGGCGGCTGATTGACGGCTACGGCCACCGCCCGATTGCCAACAGTGTCGTTCTTGTCGAAGATGGAATCATTCAGAAAGTAGGTACCGTTGATACCCTGCCAGTGCCCGAAGGTTACGACGTGGTATCCACCGAGGGCATGGACGTGCTCCCGGGGCTGTGGGAAAACCATGCGCATCTGATTCTTGCCGGCCATGCGGACTATGCGCACTGGCACCCCACCTATCTGGATCGCTTTGCCAGCGAGATCATGCCCGCCGGCGCCGTGCAGCTCCTGCTGGCGGGTATCACCACCACGCGTGACCTCGGTGCGCCGCTGGAGGCGTCTGTTTCCGTCAAACAACGTATCGAGTCGGGTGAGATACCGGGTCCACGGCTGTTTATTTCCGGCCCCTTCATCCAGCATGAGCCTTACCCGGGCACGGATTTCTACCGCTGGGGCGTGGACGGCGTGGCGGATGGCCGCAGCAAGGTCAAACAGTTGGCGGATGCAGGCGTCGATATCATCAAGCTGATTGATCACGACAAGATGACGCTTGAGGAGGCCCAGGCAGTGGTCGACGAGGCGCACAAGCATGGACTCAAGGTGGTTGCGCACTCACACCGCCCGGATGAAATTCGCCGCGGAATTGCTATTGGCGTCGACAACTTCGAGCACACGGGCCTGACCACGGCGCCGGAGTATCCCGCAGACGTTATCGAACTGCTCAAGGAGCGCACGGCAACCGGGCGTATTGCCGGCGGCCCGATGTTCTGGACGCCCACGGTGGAAGGATTGTGGAACTACGAGTTCACGGTGGATAACCCGGAAAAGCTTGATAACGCCTGCTGGCACCGAGGTCTGGAAGAGTCGACCATTGCCGACATCAAGGCCTCAATACAAAAACCCGGTGAGCTCGGCTACACGCAGCTTACGCCCCTGCGTAAGCCCACCCTCAAGCGCAAGTTCCAGCAGCTGCGGGACTCAGGCGTGGTGATGCTGGTCGGAACCGATAGCGGCATTCCCATGAAGTTTCACTGTCAGAGCACCTGGAACGAAATGGATGTCTGGGTGAATGTGATGGACGTCGACCCGATGACCACTATTCGTGCTGCCACCTACTGGGGCGCCGTGATGATGGGGGTGGAAGACAAGTGGGGCACCGTGTCTGCCGGTAAATATGCCGACATCATCGCGGTAAAAGGCGACGTGCTGCGCCATATCAATCTGCTGTCCCGTGTCGACATGGTCATGAAGGGTGGCGTGATATACAAACAGGATGGACAGCCAGTGGAGTCCGCGCTATGAAGATCAGACACACGGTTGCTGCGCTGCTTGGCGCATCGTTGCTCAACGTCTCAATCGGTGTAGCGGCTGTCTCGCCCGATCTTTTTGCAGGAATGAAAGCCCGCAACATTGGCCCTGCGGGCATGTCCGGACGCATCGCCTCGGTGGACTCGGTGGCTGCCAATCCGAAAACCATTGTTGTCGGGGCGGCCAGCGGCGGCGTCTGGCGCTCCGACAACGGAGGGCTCACCTGGACGCCGCTGTTTGATGATCAGCCGGTTCACTCCATCGGCGCGGTGGCGATCAACCAGACCAACCCCGACATTATCTGGGTGGGCACCGGCGAGGGAGCGACGCGCAACTCGGCGTCCATTGGCGACGGCATGTACCGCTCCACCGATGGCGGGCGCAGCTGGGTGAAGATTGGCCTGGACGCTGCAGAACGCATCAACCGCATCGCGCTGCACCCCAGCGACCCGGATACTGCTTATGTCTCCGCGCTCGGGCCGCTCTGGAGTGACGGCGGTGACCGCGGTGTCTTCAGGACAACTGACGGCGGCAAGAGCTGGACGAAGATTCTTGCCGGCCCGAACGAGCGGACCGGTGCCACGGACATCAAGATGGACCCCCGCAACCCGAAGAAGCTGTTTGCGGCGCTCTGGGAGTTCCGGCGCTGGCCCTACCGTTTTGAGAGCGGTGGTGCGGGCTCCGGGCTGTTCCGTTCCATTGATGGCGGCGACACCTGGAGCCGGATCACCGCTGAAGATGGTCTGCCCGA
>JBHEPQ010000022.1:0-14801 GCA_046260215.1 Chromatocurvus sp. | reverse complement strand
CTGATGATAAAAAGCCCGGTACACTGCACTCCGCCACCGACAAAAAAGGCAGCGCAGCATAATGCAAAAAGACCATTGCCTGAAAACAGAGCTATACGGCAGGGTCAGGGAGGACAGTGGCCTCTTTGACTTTTTGACGAGAGCATCGATCCTGCGATCCTGCCCGGGGCGCCTGAGACATGGTGCGTTGCAGTCGTCCCCGCCCGCCAGCGCTCGCAATCGACGCCATCGCTCTGCGCTATCATAACGTTTCAGGAAAATCAGGAGGCAAATTTTGCAGCCAGCTACAACACCCGGACGCGCCCTGGTATTCGGCGCCAGCGGCTACATCGGCAGCAATCTCGTGCCCCGACTTGCGGGGCGCGACACCCCGGTCAGGGCCGCGGCGCGCAGCGTCGAAGTACTTGAGGCGCGCGCATGGGAGGGCGTAGAGCTGGTGCAGGCGGATGCCCTGGAGCCCGCCAGCCTGCCCGCGGCGCTGGCCGATATCGATACCGCGTATTACCTGGTGCACTCCATGGCCTCCGGCAGGCGCTTTGCCAGCCTGGATCTGGAGGCGGCAGAAAACTTTGCACAGGCAGCGGCAAACGCCAGGGTCAGGCGTATCGTCTATCTCGGGGGCCTGGTGCCGGATGACGCCAGCGGCGTGCACATCCCCTCGCGCCGGGACACCGGCGAGGTGCTGCGCCGGGGTAGCGTGCCGGTTACCGAGCTCCGCGCGGGCATTATCATCGGCGCCGGCTCGGCGGCGTTTGAGGTGATGCGCGATCTCGCACTGAATCTGCCCCTGATGGTAACGCCGCGCTGGGTGCGTGCAAAATCGCCGCCCATCGCCCTGGACAACCTGCTGCACTACCTCATCGAAGTGCCCGCGATCGACGAAACCGCAGGGGCAATTCTGGACGCCGCCGGGCCTGAACAGGTCAGCTATGACCGGATGATGCGCTGGATGGCAGAGATTGCCGGCAAACGCGAGCCGCGCATTATTCCCGTACCGGTACTGACGCCGCGCCTGTCGTCGTATTGGCTGGGCCTGACCACCGCCGTACCCGCGCCGGTGGCGCGGGCCCTGATCAGCGGCCTACGCCACGACTTCAGCGCGGATGACGCTGTACTGCGCCGCCTGATACCCCAGAAGCTGCTCACGGTGCGCGAGGCCATTGCCGCTGCCTACGCCGCCGAGCGGGACCACACGGTGGCAGCGCGCTGGAACGAGGGCGCGTTTGCCCAGCGCGGCTTCCGCCACGACACCGCCTTCTATGCCAAGAAAGCCAGCGGCAGCGCGGTCGTCAACGCCACGCCAGAGGCCGTGTGGCGGCATGTATCACGCATCGGCGGCCGCAATCGCTATTACTACATGAACTTCCTCTGGACCCTGCGCGAATTCATCGACTGGTGCCTGGGCGGCACCGGCTTCACCCGCGGCCGGCGCGACCCCGACCACCTGCGCCTGGGTGACACGATCGACTACTGGACTGTGATCGGCATCCGCCCCGAGGAACATCTCACACTGTATTTTGGCCTCAAGGCACCAGGCTCGGGCGTGCTCGAGTTCGACATCGAGCCCATGGCGGATGGCCAGACCCGACTCGATATCACAGCTTACTGGCACCCGCGGGGCGTGTGGGGCCTGGCCTACTGGTATGTGCTGGTGCCGGCACACCTGTTCCTGTTTCGCGGCTGGACACGCGCCATTGCACGCAGGGCGGAGTCGGATATGCAGTCAGGCGCAGATGCCCGCGTGGAGCAAAAATCATGAAGCTGCCGGGATTCATTCCCGCGGAACTCCGCGAACTGGCCAGCTTTGTGCCGGCCAGCGGCTGGGACGCCGTGGAATGGCGACCGCTGCTGTCGGCCATGCGCGCAATGAGCGTGCAGATGGTAACCGGGCGCGGTGTCTCCCGACTGAGCCGGACAGTGGAAGATGCAATCGACAGCGTGACGCTGGTGCGCGATCTCGACGACGGCGTGGCGCTTGACAAGGTATCACCGCCGCGCCGGCGCAAGAAGCTGGGTAACGCACTGCTGGGTTTCTATTTCAGCCAGTGGCTGCTGGAGGACGGCCTGTTTCTGGATTTGCGGCCGTCGCGCTTCGCCGCGCAGGAAGATGAATTACTGTATCAGCCGAATGGCCTCTGGATTCGCCTGCGACCGGAATTTCGCGGCGGCATGCTGGCGCTGTATCGATCCTTCTACAGCGCCGACGACGCCGCGTTCGAGGCCGCGCTACTACAGATGGGCATGCTGAAGCCCGGCCTTGGCGACGCTGAAGCCACGGAACTCAAGGGCCTGCTGAAACAGCACTTCGGCATGGACCAGCGCGCGCAGCACTTCCGCATCGAGGACTTTCGCCAGTCCTTCGACGAACTGTTCCGGTTTTTCGTCGAGCATGATTACAAACTGCACAGCGACTTTGTGTTTGTCGGCTTTTACCTGATTACACTGTATCTGGCGCTGGAGGCCCTGGGTGAAGCGCACGATACCCGCGCTATCTGCTCGCGGGCACTGCTCTAACCTGTCGCTTTCAACGGGGCGCCGACACAGCGCAGTAATGCAACACCTACACGCTTAGACCGCGAACAGCGCCTCGGGCATGTCCATCAGGTTATCGGCACCGGACAGCAGCGCCTGCCGATGTGCCTGCGCCCGCGGCAGCAGACGATCGAAATAGAAACTCGCAGTCATCAGCTTCGCTTCAAAGAAGGCGCTATCACGCTCACCCGCCCCGATCTTCTCCCGTGCAACCACCGCCATCCTCGCCCAGAAATAGGCCAGCGTGACATAACCGCTGTACATCAGATAATCCACGGCGGCGGCACCGGCCTCGTCGGGATTCTGCATCGCCTTTTCGCCGATCTGCAGTGACATCTCAAGCCACTCATCCTTGTAGGCGGCCAGCGGCTCGATATAGCGCGCGTCGGCGTCACTCGGATTGGCCTGACAGAAATCATCAAGCAGCTGCGTGAAGCCCATCAGCAGCTTGCCCCCGGAGCCCAGCACCTTGCGGCCGATCAGGTCCAGCGCCTGAATTCCCGTGGTGCCTTCGTACAGCATGGCGATGCGGGCATCGCGAACAATCTGCTCCATACCCCACTCGCGGATAAAGCCGTGGCCGCCGTAGATCTGCACGCCGTGATTCGCTGCTTCGTACCCCACCTCGGTAACAAAAGCCTTGGCAATCGGGGTCAGCAGCGCCATAAGGTCGTCCGCCATCTTTACCCGCTCAGTGTCTTCGGAGCGGTCGACGATGTCTCCGAGCTGCGCCAGGTAATACAGCATCGCGCGACTGCCTTCGGCGAAGGCCTTCTGTGTCAGCAGCATGCGGCGCACATCGGGATGCACGATAATCGGGTCAGCGGGCCCATCGGGGTTTTTCGCGCCGCTGAGACTGCGCATGGCAAGGCGCTCCCGGGCATATTCCAGTGCGCCCTGGTAGGAGAGCTCGGCATGCGCGAGACCCTGTACCGCCGTGCCGATGCGCGCCGTGTTCATGAACGTGAACATGAGGTTGAGGCCACGATTGGGTTCGCCGACCAGGTAGCCCCGGGCGCCGTCAAAGTTCATGACGCAGGTGGCGGAGGCTTTGATCCCCATTTTCTTCTCGATGGAGGCACAGTGCACGGCATTGCGCTCACCGATCACGCTATCCTGATCGACATTGAATTTCGGGACCACGAAGAGCGAGATGCCCTTGGTGCCCTCGGGCGCACCCGGCAGGCGCGCCAGAACGATATGCACGATGTTGTCAGCCATGTCGTGATCGCCGGCAGAAATAAAGATCTTGGTGCCGGTAATGGCATAGCTGCCGTCGGGCTGCGGCTCGGCCTTTGTGCGCAGCAGGCCGAGGTCGGAGCCGCACTGGGACTCTGTCAGACACATCGTGCCCGTCCATTCGCCGGCCACCAGCCTCGGCAGATAGCGCGCTTTCTGCTCGTCGCTGCCGTGGGCCTCCAGCGTCTTGATGCAGCCGTGGGACAGGCCCGGATACATCAGCCAGGACCAGTTGGCCGTGCCGATCATCTCGTTGATAACGATGCCCAGCAGGTTGGGCATGCCCTGGCCGCCGAACTCGGGCTCCGCAGACATTGCCGGCCAGCCATTTTCCACAAACTGACGATAGGCTTCGGGGAACCCTACCGGGGTTTTCACAGCGTCCTCGGTCCAGTGGCAGCCTTCCTCGTCGCCGGTCTGATTCAGGGGGGAGAGCACGTTTTCGGCAAATTTTGCACCCTCGCCAATGATCGCTGCCATCAGATCGGAGGTGGCGTCTTCGTAGCCGGGCAGACCGGCATACACCTCATCGCTTCCAAGCACATCATTGAGCACGAACCCGATATCACGCTGGGGGGCTTTGTATTGCGGCATGGTTTTCTCCTGCGGCCGTAGGACGCTGCCGGCGGCGCTATGTGTCCAGCGTTTACACTGGCGCGGAGTATAGCGCAAAAGCCGCGCATCACAAGGCGTGGCGAAAGGGACTTTACGCCCTCGATCACCACCAGCTGCGGCAGGTCCCGATCCCAGGATGACCCCCAGGTTCCGTCCAGGCACAAGCAACTGGCGCTGCTTCTGATGAAAAGCAGCGTGCTCAGCTGCACCGCATTAGGTGCAGAATGGTTGGCATGTTAGGTCGCGCGCTACTTGACGGACTCTTCCCCCAGACCTGCGCGCTTTGCACGCAGCCTGCAGAACGCGAGATTCCCCTGTGCCGTTACTGTGAGCGGTCACTGGTGCCCAACACGATGGCCTGCGCCTGCTGTGCCCTGCCCCTGCGCGAGCCCTACCCTGACGCAAACCTGTGCATCGCCTGCCAGGAGGCCAGCTTCGACTTTGATCGCGTGGTCGCACCCTTTGTCTACGACACGGCGCTCGCGCACCTGATTAGTCGCTGGAAGTACGCGGGGTCCCACAGTTTAACACCGCTGCTGGGCGAGCTGTGGCTTGCGCATGCCCGCCCCGGGCCGCTGCCGGATATCCTTGTACCCGTGCCACTGCACTGGCGCAGGCTGTTGCGACGGGGGTTCAACCAGGCTGAGCTGCTGGCAGGCTATCTGGTGGCGAACCACCCGCAGCTGCATTCAGGGCAGATGGTGTCCGGGCTTTTACAGCGCCGTCGTCCAGCCCGGGTCCAGGCGGGTCTGGGCGCCAGCGGACGCGGCGACAATGCCATCGGCGCCTTTACTCTCAGGGGGAGCTGTGACAACCTCCGCGTCGCGTTGGTAGACGATGTGTGCACCACCGGGGCGACTGCCGATGCGGCGTCCAGAGTCCTGCACGCCGGCGGCGCCAGCGTCGTGGACGTCTGGTGCCTGGCACGTACCCCTGCTCCTTTTTCGGGCATCGGGTGATCCTATCGATAGCTCATCAGGTTCTCTCATGCACAGTCATCCCTACGACGCACTGACCCCCGACGCCATCATCCAGGCAGTTGAGTCTGCCGGCTTTTACAGCGACGCCCGACTGTTGGCGCTCAACAGCTACGAGAACCGCGTCTATCAGGTCGGCATCGAGGATGCGTCTCCGCTAATCGCCAAGTTCTATCGACCCGGACGCTGGCGGCGGGACCAGATCGAGGAAGAGCACCGATTTTCCCGCGAGCTCGTGGATGCCGATATTTCGGTGATCGCGCCGCTGGCGAATGCCGACGGCAACACGCTGCACGAATTCGAGGGCTTTCTGTTCGCGCTGTTTCCCCGCCGCGGTGGCTATCCGCCGGAACTCGATAACCTTGACAACCTGCTGGTACTGGGTCGCACTATCGGCCGTATTCATCGGGTCGGTTCGGCGGCCACCTTTGCGCAGCGTCCGGTCATGCACCCGCAGGACATGCTGGTCGATAACCGCGACTTCCTGCTGGCGCACTTTATTCCGGATTATCTGCGCGAGGCCTACGCCACCCTCACCCGTGATCTGATCGACCGTATCCTGCCCCTGTGGCGTGACGTGGACACCAGCGACCTCATCCGCACCCACGGCGACTGTCACGTGGGCAACATACTCTGGCGGGATGATTGCGCGCACTTTGTCGATCTGGACGACTGCTGCATGGCGCCGGCCATCCAGGACCTGTGGATGATGCTGAGCGGGGAACGTCACGAACGTCAGCTGCAGCTTTCGGAAATCGTCGCCGGCTACGATGAGTTCGGCGACTTCGACCCGCGACAGCTGCGCTGGCTGGAGGCGCTGCGCACCATGCGTATCGTGCGCTACGCGGCATGGCTGGGGCGGCGCTGGGACGACCCGGCGTTCCCGCGCAGTTTCCCCTGGTTCAATACCGAACGCTACTGGGCAGATCATGTGCTGGAGCTGCGGGAGCAGCTGGGCGCACTGGACGAACCGCCGCTGCAGCTGCTTTAGTCAGAGAGCCTGCCGCGCGAACGTGGATACACCGCCGCCAGCAGCCACCGAAAAAGCGAATTCTGTCCCAGAACCTCCCGGTCAACGGCGTCGAAGAATGCGGCCATACCCTCCGGATCGGCGAAGTAGTCCATGCGCGTGCGCAAGGGAATCGACGGGTCGAGCTCGCGCACGACCTGCGCCGGATTCCCGGCGACGATCACATCGGCCGGGACATCCCGGGCGACCACCGCGCCCGCGCCGATTATCGAATTGTCACCGATCGTGACACCCTTCAGCACCGTGGCGTGGTCCCCCAGCCAGACATTTCGCCCGATCCGCACCGGTGTTATCCGCGGGTCGCGCGACGTGCGGTCGTACACGCCGTGCCAGTCAGAGTCGGTAATATAGACGCCATTTGCGAGCATGCTGCCGTCGCCGATCCGGATGTCGTCGCTGGCGCTGATGCGGCTGCCGGGGCTCATCAGGACACAGTCGCCGATATGCACCCGACCGGCGCCGGAATCGCGACCCCAGACACCGATTTCAACCCGGTGCATGGGTTCCGCTATCGCGGTAAAGCAGCTTCCGATGTGGATATTCGGCCCGGAGATCTTCACGTACCAGGGCTTCATGAAAGTGGCGTGCGTACCCAGAGACGCGCATTCCGGCCGCAGAAAATACTCACTGTAGGCTTTACGCAGGCGCAGGTAGCTTTTTTTGACCCAATAGGGTCGCAGGTCGTCTCGCATGTCGCTATGATCTCTCCTGCCGGTCGACGCCACAAGCCCGGCAGCCATCGCGCCTTGCGCGACACGTCGTGGACAGCACATCGCGGACAGTAAGCGTGGACAGCACATAAGGAACAGCAGGTCGGGGACAGCACGTCGATGCAGGCCAACTCACGCCGGGTTCACAGCAATCAGCGGTATGTACACCGGAACCTGCCGCGACTGGTGCGGCGGCACCTTGAAACACCCTGGCAACGGCCACCTTACAGTCTGACGCCGGCGGTGCGGAATGCGTTGACCTCGGCGCTCGCGCCGGGCAGGCCCATGGTGCTCGACTCGTTCTGTGGCACGGGCCACAGCACACGCCTGCTCGCCAGTTACTATCCCGACTCTACCATTGTCGGCATCGACAAATCCGCAAGCCGGCTGGGGCGTCATGCTGATTACACCGGCGACAACTATGTACTGCTGCGCGCCCAGTGTGAGGAAGTCTGGGCATGGCTGACGGATCGGAGGATCCGGCTGAGAGCCCATTACCTGCTGTACCCCAACCCCTGGCCGAAAGCGGCACAGCTGAAGCGGCGTGTGCACGGCCACCCGGCCTTCCCACTGCTTGTCCGCCTCGGGGGAAGTCTCGAGCTGCGCTGCAACTGGCGGCTTTATGCCGAGGAGTTCGGCGCGGCGCTGGCCGTTGCCGGACAGCGGGCGACGGTGTCCGTGATACCCGATGACAAACCCCTGAGCCTGTTCGAGCGCAAGTATCGGGACAGCGGCCACACCCTGTGGCGCTGCCGTGCTCAAGTGACCTGCCATGGCGAATAGGTTAGAGTCGCTCCCCGGTGACTTGACACATCAATTCGCAACATTCCAGAGTCCGCCTATGTCCGAGCATAACGACGATGCCGTCTGGCAGCGCATACTTGAGGAGACCGCATCGCACGCGGCCGAGGAACCCATCCTTGCCAGCTACCTGCACGCGACGATTCTCAACCATCGCCAGCTGGACCAGGCGCTGAGTTTTCACCTCGCCAACCAGCTCGACAGCCCTACACTGTCATCGCTGCTGCTGCGCGATGTCATGCTCGACGCGTTCCGCAGTGATCCCGAAATCCTCGCCGCCGTTCGCGCCGACCTGCTCGCTGTACTCGACCGCGACTCCGCCTGCACCGAACTGTATGTGCCTTTCCTGTATTACAAGGGTTTTCACGCGCTGGAGGTGCATCGTGTCTCGCACTGGCTGTGGAAGCAGGGGCGCAAATCGCTGGCCCTGTTTTTCCAGAACCGCATGACCTCGAAGTTTGCGGTGGATATACACCCCGCCGCGCATCTGGGTCGTGGCATCATGCTCGACCATGCCACCGGGCTGGTCATCGGCGAAACCACTGTGGTCGGCAATAACGTATCTATCCTGCAATCGGTCACGCTGGGCGGTACCGGCAAGGAAGAAGGTGACCGCCACCCGAAAATCAGCGACGGCGTGCTGATCAGTGCCGGCGCGAAAATTCTCGGCAACATTCGCATTGGCGAGGGCGCCAAGATCGGCGCGGGCAGCGTCGTGCTACAGCCCGTTCCACCTCACACGACGGCCGCGGGCGTGCCGGCGAGAATTGTCGGACAGCCCGAATGCGATCAGCCGGCGCTGATGATGGACCACGGCTTTATCTCTGGGTGACCCCACACCGACAGCCGGGTGAACGCGGTCGGCGATCATCACTCTTCGACATGGTACTGCGGGGAGAGTTCTTGCACGGCATCGACAAACGCCGCAACGTGATCCGGGTTCACCCCCGGCGTGACGCCGTGGCCGAGGTTGAAAACGTGGCCCGGCCCATGGCCGAAACCCTCGAGAATCGCAGCGACTTCCTCGCGGATACGTGCGGGGGAGGCAAACAGCATCGATGGGTCCATGTTTCCCTGCAGTGCAACCCGATCACCCACGGCGGCGCGGGCACTGGCAATGTCGGTGGTCCAGTCGATGCCGACCGCCTGTGCACCGCAGTCGGCGATGCCCGGTAGCCACTGGCCGCCACCCTTGGTAAACACGATAACCGGAACACGACGACCCTCCACCTCGCCGGGCAGGCGGGAAATAATCCGCTGCATGTATTTAAGCGAGAACGTCTTGTACCCGGCGGCACTCAACGCGCCACCCCAGGTATCGAAAATCTGTACCGCCTGGGCGCCGGCGTCGATCTGGGCGCACAGATAATCGGCGACCGCGTCTGCCAGTAGCGACAGGAGCTTGTGCATCAGTTCCGGCTGGTCGTAGGCCATGGCCTTGACCCGGGCGTGGTCCTTTGAGCCGCCGCCCTCCACCATGTAGGTAGCCAGCGTCCAGGGGCTGCCGGAAAACCCGATCAGCGGCACCGAACCGTTGAGCTCGCGACGAATGGTGCGCACCGCATTCATCACATAGCCCAGATCGTCCTCAGCTTTTATGGTGTGCAGCGAGGCCAGATCGGCTTCACTGCGCACTGTCTTGCGAAAGCGAGGCCCCTCACCGGTTTCGAAATACAGGCCAAGACCCAGGGCATCCGGCACGGTCAGGATATCCGAAAACAGGATAGCGGCATCCAGGGGATAGCGCCGCAGGGGCTGCATCGTGACCTCGCAGGCGAGCTCGGCATCCCGGCAGAGGTCGAGGAAAGATCCTGCCTGTTCGCGGGTTGCGCGGTATTCGGGCAGGTAGCGTCCCGCCTGTCGCATTATCCAGATGGGCGTGCGGTCGACGCTCTGGCGCATCAGTGCACGCAGGAAGCGATCGTTCTTCAGTTCAGTCATGTAAATCCCTATACATCAAGAAAATCGAGAATGCCTTCCGCCGCCTGGCGGCCTTCCCAGATGGCCGTGACCACGAGATCGGATCCCCGCACCATATCACCACCGGCAAAGACTTTCGGGTTGCTGGTCTGGAAGCCGAATTCCTGATGTTCTGCGGCGACCACGCCATCCCACTCGTTGGTGTTGACCTCGATATCCGTGAACCAGTCCGCCGGGCTAGGCTGGAAGCCGAAGGCGATGATGACCGCGTCAGCCTCCAGGACCTCCTCGCTACCGGGTACCGGCTGCGGCCGGCGCCGGCCACCGGCGTCCGGTTCACCGAGCTCGGTACGCACCAGCCTGACGCCACCGACCGCACCAGAATTCTCGACGATCTCCGTCGGCTGCCGGTTGAACCGGAACTCCACGCCCTCCTCTCGAGCGTTCTTCACCTCGCGACGCGAGCCCGGCATGTTCTCCTCATCCCGGCGGTAGGCGCAGATCACGTGCCGGGCCCGCTGACGAACTGCGGTGCGGACACAGTCCATGGCCGTGTCGCCACCGCCGAGCACGACGACGCGCTTGTCGCGCAGGTTGACGTAGTCGCCATCCGGCTGGGCGTAGCGCATGTTGTGATTGACGTTGCCGATCAGGTAGGACAGCGCCCGGTGAACGCCGGGCAGGTTTTCCCCCTCGAGGTTGCCCTGCAGCGCCCTGTAGGTCCCCATGCCAAGGAACACCGCGTCATACTCCTGCATGATGTCGTCGATGGCGATATCGCGGCCGACCTCCGTACCCAGCCGGAACTCCATGCCCATTTCCTCGAATATTTCCCGGCGCCGCTGCATCACCACTTTTTCCAGCTTGAACTCGGGAATACCGAAGGTCAGCAGGCCGCCGATCTCGGGATAGCGATCGAACACCACAGGCTTGACCCCGGCGCGGGTCAATACGTCGGCACAGCCCAGCCCCGCAGGGCCGGCGCCGATGATGGCCACCTTCCTGCCGGTGGCCACGACATCCGACAGGTCGGGACGCCATCCCATGGCCAGCGCCGTGTCGGTAATGTACTTTTCGCTGGAGCCGATAGTCACGGCGCCGAAGCCATCGTTCAGTGTGCAGGCCCCTTCACAGAGTCGATCCTGCGGACACACACGGCCGCACACCTCCGGCAGCGTGTTGGTCTGGTGGCTGAGCTCCGCGGCCTCAAACAGGTTCCCCTCCGCCACCAGTTTGAGCCAGTTGGGAATGAAATTGTGCACCGGGCACTTCCACTCGCAGTAGGGATTGCCGCACTCGATACAGCGCTCTGACTGCTCCTCAACCTGGCTTTTTGTAAACTGATCGTAGATCTCGACGTACTGGCCCTTGCGCGACTCAACATCCTTCTCTACCGGGTTGTTGCGGCCGACATCGATAAACTGAAAATTGTTGCTGACGCGTCCACTCATAGCGCTCTCCTCATTTGTCCGTCCGTCGCCCGCGGCAATCAGTCCGTATCGCGCAGGCGCGTCAGGAGTTGATTGAGATCCGCGGCCTTGGGCTTGACCAGCCAGAACCTGCCGACATAGTCCTCAAAATTGTCGCTGATCAGGGCACCCCACTGCGAGCCGGTTTCCTCGACAAACTCTGTCAGGATGCCGCGCAGGTGAGTGCGGTGCGCCTCCATATTCTCCGAGCTCACGCGGTGTATTTCCACCAGTTCACTGTTGTAGCGATCGATGAAGCGACGATTCTGGTCGAGCACGTAGGCAAACCCGCCGGTCATGCCCGCACCAAAGTTGATGCCCGTCTCGCCGAGCACCGTTATGCAGCCGCCGGTCATGTATTCACAGCAGTGATCCCCGGCACCTTCAACCACGGCGTGCGCCCCGGAGTTGCGGACACCAAAACGTTCGCCGGCAGTGCCCGCCGCAAACAGCTTGCCACCGGTGGCGCCGTAAAGGCAGGTATTACCGACGATCGAGGCCTCCTGCGAACGGAACGTGCTGTCGCGGGGCGGATAGACGACCAGCTTGCCGCCGGCCATGCCCTTGCCCACGTAATCGTTGCAATCGCCCTCCAGATGCATGTGCAGGCCGCCTGCATTCCACACCCCGAAGCTCTGGCCTGCGGTGCCGGTAAGCCGCAGCGTAATCGGCTTCACTTCCATGCCGGTATTGCCGTGGCGACGCGCGATTTCACCGGAAAGTCTTGCGCCGATGGAGCGATCGCAGTTAGTCAGCCTGAAGTCAAACTCGCCGCCGCTCATGGCCTCGATGGCGGGCATGGTTGCAGCGACCATGGCCTCGGCCTTGTCGCCGCGGTCGAAAGGCACGTTGCGTGCAACCTGACAGAACTGCGGCTGACCCTCACTGTCGGCGTCCTTGTGCAGCAACGGCCCGAGATCCAGGTGCGCCTGCTTGTCGGTCTCGCCGGGCAGCCGCTCGAGCAGGTCGGTGCGTCCTATCAATTCTTCCAGCGAGGCAACACCGAGGCGAGACAGCCACTCGCGCGTCTCTGTGGCAACAAAGGTGAAAAAGTTCACCACCAGATCCACCGTGCCGTTGAAGTGATCGGCACGCAGGCGCTCGTTCTGCGTTGCAACACCCGTCGCACAGTTATTCAGGTGACAGATGCGCAGGTACTTGCAACCGAGAGCCACCATGGGCGCCGTGCCAAAGCCGAAGCTCTCGGCGCCGAATATCGCCGCTTTGATTACGTCGAGACCGGACTTCATGCCGCCGTCGGTCTGCAGGCGTATCTTGCCGCGCAGGCGATTGCCGCGCAGCGTCTGCTGCACCTCGGCGAGCCCGAGTTCCCAGGGCGACCCGGCGTAGCGGATTGACGTCAGCGGACTGGCGGCGGTTCCGCCGTCGTAGCCACTGATCGTAATCAGGTCCGCGAAAGCCTTGGCGACACCAGCGGCCACCGTGCCTACGCCGGGTTCCGATACCAGCTTCACAGAAACGAGGGCTTCCGGATTCACCTGCTTGAGGTCGAAAATGAGCTGCGCCAGATCCTCGATGGAATAGATATCATGATGCGGGGGTGGGGAGATGAGCGTCACGCCGGGAACCGAGTAGCGCAGGCGCGCGATCAGCTCGTTAACCTTGCCGCCGGGAAGCTGGCCACCTTCGCCGGGCTTGGCGCCCTGGGCTACCTTGATCTGCAGCACCTCCGCGTTTACCAGGTAGTGGGGTGTCACGCCGAAGCGTCCGGACGCGATCTGCTTTATCTTGGAGACGCGCTCGGTGCCGAAGCGCGCCGGGTCCTCGCCGCCCTCACCGGAGTTCGATCGCGCACCTATGCGGTTCATTGCCGCGGCCAGTGACTCGTGGGCCTCCGGGCTCAGCGCGCCGAGGGACATGCCGGCGGAATCGAAGCGGCACAGAATGTTCTCGATCGGCTCTACCCTCTCGAGGTCGAGGGGCTCATCCGCCAGTCGAGGCACCAGGAGGTCGCGCAGGGTCGCCACCGGTCGCTCGTTGACCAGCTTCGCGTAGCGCTGATAGACAGCGTAATCACCGCTGGAAACCGCCTGCTGCAGCATTGTGACCACGTCCGGATTGAACGCGTGGTATTCCTGCCCGTGCACATATTTAAGCAGTCCGCCCTGCTGCAGGAACTTGCGCTGGCGCCAGGCGTCCCGCGCCAGACGCTGCTGATCGGCCTCCAGCTCCGCAAACCCCGCGCCCTCTATCCGTGAGGTCACACCGCGAAAGGCAAGATCCACCACCTCGCTGGCCAGGCCTACCGCCTCGAATAGCTGCGCCCCGCGATAGGAGCTGACTGCAGAAATGCCCATCTTGGACATGATTTTCAACAGACCCTTGTTGACGCCGCGGCGGTAGTTCTTGTAGCACGCAACGGGTTCGCCCAGCACTTCGCCGGTCCGCAGCAGGTCTTCCAGCACGCTGTAGGCAAGGTAGGGGTAGACGGCGGTAGCGCCAAAGCCGAGCAGACAGGCAATCTGATGGGAGTCCCGTGCGCTCGCGGACTCCACGACGAGATTCGCCCGGCAGCGCAGGCCCCGGGAAATCAGGTGGTGGTGCACGGCGCCCGTGGCCATCAGGCTGTGGATCGGCAGGCGATCCCTTGCGATATTGCGATCGGTGAGAACCAGTATGGTGGAGCCGTCGTGTACCGCGGCCTCTGCCTTTTCCGCCACGGCGAGGATGGCCTCGCGCAGCGACTGTTCATCCGGGCTGTAAGTACAGTCGATAACACAGGACTGAAAGCCGGGCCGCTGCAGGTTGAGCAGCGTGTTGAACTTGCCCTGGGAGAGCACCGGCGAGGAAAGAATAACGCGATCCGCGTGTTCCGGCCCCTGCTCGAAAATGTTCTTCTCGACGCCGAGCACGGTTTCCAGCGACATGACGATCGCCTCCCGCAGGGGGTCTATCGCCGGATTGGTGATCTGTGCAAATTTCTGCCTGAAGTAGTCGTAAAGCGACCGCGACTGCCTGGACAGCACCGCCATGGGCGTGTCATCGCCCATGGAACCAACTCCCTCGTTGCCCGAATCCGCCAGCGGACTCAACACCTGATCGCGCTCTTCGAAGCTGACCTGGAACATTTTCATGTAGGGATCGAGCCGATCGGGCTGGATACCCGGCTTCACCTCACCATCAAAGCTCCCCACCACGCGCTCGGCGTTTTCCTTCAACCAGCGCTTGTACGGCTTGCTGTTCTTGAGGCGATTATCGATCTCCTCGCTCTGCAGCACCTCGCCGGTATGGGTATCAACCATGAGGATCTCCCCCGGTCCGACCCGGCCCTTGGCGATGACATCCTCGTTGCGGTATTCATGCGTGCCCACTTCAGACGCCAGCGTTATGAAACCGTCCGTGGTGCGCACCCAGCGCGCCGGTCGCAGGCCGTTGCGGTCCAGCAGGCAGGTGGCGTAGCGGCCGTCGGTCAGCACGATACCGGCGGGCCCGTCCCATGCTTCCATGTGCATGGAATGGTACTCATGGAATGCCTTCAGGTCGGGGT
>JBHEPQ010000002.1:0-9936 GCA_046260215.1 Chromatocurvus sp. | reverse complement strand
GTCGACGATACGCCGGCCCCGAGGTGATCACGCCCTGTTTATCGCCTCAGAGTTTTCGCCCAGGCAGCGTCCCTACGCCTTTGCGGTTTTGCCTTTGTCGCCCGGTGGTTTTGTTCCTGTAGATAGCTCCTGCTTTGAGGGCGTTAGATTTGAGGCGAGGGGTAGCGGCTTATATCAGGTTGGAATTGCCACGCCAGATTCCCGGTCAGAGCTTCAGTTCAGTGCGACCAATGACTGGAGAATCAAGGAGATTCCGTTTGCAGAATTTATTGGCGACAACGCTGCGCCCGACCGAGCCTGGCCACTGGTTACCGAAGTCCTATTTGGTCGGCGCGGCGCGTATGCGGAAAAATTCTGGCTGGAACTTGCGAACTTGTCTTTCTATGGATGTCCCGAAACAGATGGAGCGGAAAACGACGCTCCTGCCAGGCGAAGCGCTATTGAAGGGGTGTCTTTCCTGGGAGCTCCCCTGTACCGGCACGAGACCAATGAAGCTGCAAAAGTTGCTGCCGATGAGGCGATACAACGCCTTGTCGAGAGAATGGATTTCGCTGAAGCTGATTATGTTGCACTTGGAAGGACGCTTGCGGCGGCGGGGCGCTATGGTGATGCGATCTGGGCATTCGGACTCGGAATTCAGCGTTTTCCCGATTCTTATCGGTTACGCCGTCACCGGGCGCACCGCTTCTTGACAACCCGACAGATACAAGCGGCAGGGAGGGATCTGGATGCAGCCCGTACCGCGCTTGCTAACGAGGCCCCAGGCCAGGCGCATCAGGAAAGCGAGACTGATGCGGCTTATCAGCACTGGATTTGGTACCACACGGGAATATTTCATTACCTCAATCGTGACTTTCCGGCCGCGGCAGCGGCATTTGAACGCTGCCTGGAAACGGCAACGACTAACGATATGTTGATAGGGACAGTTGATTGGCTCTACACCTCATTGATGCGAGCCGGGAATCCCGGTCGCGCGCGAGAAGCGCTCGATCTGGTTGACCCGGATATTGATGCAGATAGGTCCTACCCCTATTTCAAGCGTGTCATGTTTTACAAGGATATTGTGACTGCAGGGTCGATCATAGATCTCTCCGGGCCTGGAGACTGGACGGCGAGGGATGCCACTGTCGCGTATGCCATTGCCAACATGAGCAGCATAGCCGGCGATACCGAAGCCGCATCTGGAATACTCCAGAGTATTCTTGCCACGCCTTATTGGAACATCTGGGCCTACGTACAGGCAGAGAAGGATCTGGCTGCGGCATCAATACACCCGTAGAGAATCGGGGTAGATGGCGTGGTGCTTCCATCTCTTATTACGGCACCGTCGCATGAGTTCAATCAATGATTGATGTTCTTGAATCACTAGTCGTGGCTGCAGCCAATTGGATATGGGGGCCACCCCTTGTTTTTCTGGTGTCTGCGTCCGGGCTGTTTTTCTTTCTATACTCTCGACTGCTGCCGTTCAGACATTTTCCCCTTGCCCTACACGTGCTGTCCGGGCGGCATGACAGCGCGTCGGATCCTGGCCTCATCAACCACTTTCAGGCCCTTTCGGTTGCCCTGGCGTCGACCATAGGTATGGGAAACATCGCCGGTGTGGCAATTGCCATCAGTATTGGTGGGCCCGGCGTGATTTTCTGGATGTGGGTATCAGCGGTTCTCGGAATGGCGACAAAGTATTTCACCTGCACACTCGCCGTGATGTATCGGGGTTACGATCAGGCCGGCGAGCTTCAAGGCGGCCCGATGTACGTAATCCGGGAAGCGCTGAGCCCAAGATGGAAGCCATTGTCGATCTGGTTCTGCATTGCCTGCATGGCTGGCTGCCTGCCTGTTTTCAATGCCAATCAGCTGACTCAGGCAGTTCGGGATATCGTTTTCGTCCCGGTGGGTATTTCATCCTGGCAATGGGCGGATGCTTTTACCGGAGCGATTCTGACCTGTCTGTCCGCCGCCGTAATATTCGGCGGTTTGCGGCGAATCAGTCATGTAACGTCCATTCTTGTGCCTTTTATGGTTGCTGTATACGTGATTGCGGTTTTTGGCATACTCGTGATTTATGCCGATCAAGTTCCGGGGCACCTGACACTGATCTTTTCGGATGCATTTGCTGCGTCATTCTACAGTGGCGAGACAGCACTTGGCGGTGCCCTGGGCGGGCTGATATTGCTTGGCGTTCGCCGTGCCGCCTTTTCAAATGAAGCGGGTCTTGGCACCGCAGCCATGGCACATGGCGCTGCAAAGACGGGTGAGGCCGTTCACGAGGGGCTGGTTGCGATGACGGGGCCGGTTATCGATACGCTGCTGATCTGCACTATGACCGCACTCGCTATCCTGGTGACCGGTGTATGGGAGTCTGGCGGCGCCAGCGGAGTCTCGCTCACAGCGAGTGCCTTTGAGACCGCTTACCCCGGTATCGGTGGCTACATACTACTTGTATGTATTCTGTGTTTCGGTCTCTCTTCTCTGTTCTCTTACTCCTATTACGGGTCCAAAGCCTTTGCGTTTCTGTTTGGATCGAAAAGAGCGTATCTGTATTTGTCCGTTTACGTGGCGACAATCTTTCTGGGGGCAATCTCATCCGTCACACTGATTATCAGCTTTATTGACCTTAGCTTCGCTCTCATGTCGGTTCCAACGCTGGTTTCGGCGCTAGTGCTATCGCCAAAAGTCGTGCGCGAGACACGTCGTTACTTTAACGAGCGTAAAAGTCATACCCGTCTGATGCTAAAAGCGACCCCTCGTAATTCGACTAAAGACCAATATTGACCAAGGTGATTGATCCCAACCGAAGCGAGCATCAGACGGGCGCCATTTACTGTGGGTTGCCGTTTAAAATTGGCACAAGGTTTACATCCAATTACGAACGGGGTTGTGGCTGCTCAGTGTATCCAGGTATCTTAACCTCTTGCGTTCTTTCCGAGGTCGTACTCTCATTCATAAAGTCGGATCGCTATCGGTTTTTTCCGGTTGCCATTGCCGCTGGCTTGGCTGTGATGGAACCGCCAAAACTCGTTGCCGGTTTCCGTAATGTGGCAGTGGTGGGTGAGCCGGTCCCACAGTGCTGCGATTATCTTGGCATCACGACACACGGGACCACTCGTCAAATTCCAGCTTGGTGATAATCCTTATGCTGGTGCGCTCGTAGAGCTTTAGTAAAAGATGAAAGAGCAAGGCCCCATGAGATCACTAGATCAACATGGGTCGGCCCGCACGCCAACTGGCCTTGCTTGCCGACAGTCTTTTCCTGTTCCAGTGTATTCACCAGTTCCACAGTCGAAAGAGATCGAGCCCGGCATTGATGGCGTTGAGTCGCCTCCACGTCGAGGGTGGCGGCCAGGTGAGTCTTGCCGGTCCATGCTTCACTAACCAATACCGCGTTTTATACATTGTTCATGAGCTTTCCACTGTGCAGCTGGCCGACAAGAAAATAAAGCACTGATTGTATGGACCCGATCATTGCGCCCGATTTTGACCAATGACCAGTAAAGCCTGCACTGCTAATTTGATGGGTCTTCCCCAATCATGTTGGGTAATCATTGCCCCGTCCCGGCGGGATAAAGCTGAAGGCCGCCAAGATGAAAGTAGATGGCATTGCGGAATCGCTGCTTGTTCCTGAAGCCTCGTGCTAGCGTCTTCCAAACGCGTCACTCGCGCAAGCAATGAGGGCAACACGGGCTGTACTCCTCAGGACCAGCGGTGTAAGAAAAGAATAGTTCGCATCTCACTACGGCGCGAGTTGCAATTCAGCTGGCATTGGTTTGATATGAAACCTCTGCTGGCGTACGCTTTTCTAAAGATCAATTTGGTGGGGATGCGCCCGGCCCCCGGTGACTTATGCCGTGCAGGCATCGACAGACCTTGCCGCGGCGGCGGCCCTGACGGCTGAGCATTTTTCAGTAAGCTCACGTGGAGATGCCCCATGAAACTGAGCGGTAAAACCGTCTACATCACCGGCGCTGCGTCGGGTATTGGTGAGGCCGTGGCGAGGCGTTTTTTTGCCGAGGGTGCCTGCATCGGTATGGTAGATCGCGATGCAGATCGTCTGGAGGCGGTGAAGACATCTCTAACGAGTGATGGACAGCGCGTCACATGCCGGGTGTTGGATGTCAGCGACGAGACCGCTGTGGCCACCTCGGTCGACTCTTTTGTCGATTTGCAGGGTCGCCTGGATATCGCCGTCAACTGCGCCGGCATCCTCGGGCCGACTGGGCCGCTGCATGAAACGGACACGGCGGAGTTTCGTGCGCTGATGGCGGTGAATCTGGATGGCGTGTTCCATTGTCTCAAGCATCAGTTGCGTTACATGCATGCTCAAGGCAAAGGCAGTATTGTCAACATCGCCTCGGCCGCGGGTCTTGTCGGCTTTCCCAGCGCCGCGGCGTACACCGCCGCGAAACACGGTGTGGTTGGGCTGACTCGCACCTGTGCTATCGACTATGCGGAACAAGGCATACGGGTCAACGCCATCGCTCCCGGCGGCGTGGATACGCCGCTGATCCGAGCCACGACCTGCGCCACGCCGGAAGGTGAGCAGATGATTCAGTCCATGCATCCCATGAAGCGACTGGGAACGGCCGAGGAGATTGCCTCTGCGGCGGTCTTTCTTGCGTCTGAGGAGGCATCTTTTGTTACTGGCAGCATAATGGCCGTCGACGGCGGGTGGACAACCTGGTAGGCGCTTTTCCCGGGCGTCCGCCGCGAGGGCGCTAAGGACCTGCTTCGTCCGCTCAGGTCTCTGTGGTGGTCGGGGGTCGCCGCGGTAACGTATCTCGCCGACCTGGCCCTCCAGCTTCTGTAGCAGCGAACGCTGTGCAGTCCGCGCGGCTTCGTCCATGTAGGTCATGGAGCACTGTACAGGCTGGTGTCCAGTGACATAGTCTGGGAAACAACAGCAGTAGAGAGAATCCATGACAAAACGCGCATTACTTTTTGGTGGCATCGGCACGATTCTCGAAACATCTGAAATACAGCGGGAGGCCTTTAACCGCGCATTCGCGGAGGCCGGCCTGGACTGGGTCTGGGATAAAGACCAGTACCGCAGGCTTTTGGTCACGCCCGGTGGCACCCAGCGCATTGCGGGTTTCGCCCGCGCCAGAAAAGAGACAGGCATTGACGCGGCCGCGCTGCACGCGCGTAAAACAGAATTTTTCCACGCGCGTCTGCGGCAGGGCAAGCTGTTACCGCGCCCCGGCGTTGCTCGCCTGCTCTGTGAGTGTGCCGAGCTGAACGTGCTGACAGGCTTGGCCTCCAATACCGATGGGAAAACCTCTCGGCTTGTGCTTGAGGCAGCCGGCCTCGACCCGGCAGCGTTTTCGGTCATAAGCGATCGCAGCAATATCGAGTCGTCCAAACCCAGCGGCGACGTATACCGTTTCTGTCTGGAAAATCTGGGCATTTGCCCGGAGAACGCACTGGCTATCGAAGACAGTGAATCGGGCCTGAGAGCAGCATTGGATGCCGGGCTCAGCTGTATCGTTACGCCCGGTGGCAATACCCGGGATCAGGATTACGGGGGTGCCCTGGCAACATTGAATTGCCTCGGAGATAAACATGTGCCCGCACAGATTATCTCCGGCACTGATGTCCTGACCGGGGGTGCCTTTACCCTGTCGGACTGGAGCGGCGTGACCAGCACTGTGCGCTCCTGAGAAACTGATGTTGGGCGCATGCGCGGTGGCTTTTGAATATGCGCGCCAACCGCGATGGCCAGATGTTCAGCAGCCAGGCGAAAAAGCCACGCTGTCCACCCTGCCAGGCAGAATCGGACAGACTTCTTCGGCGCAAAGGGTGACCACCATGTCGATGGCCGCGGGTTCGATTACTGCTCAAGGGCAACCCGAGGACATTGGACAGGGCTCCACCTAGGCAAAGTCTGATTAGTAGTTTAAGCTTAAAATTAATAGAGAAAGCGATAAAAAAAGCGATTAAAAAGGGAGGCCCACAATGCTAAATACAGCAAACGTTTTACACATCCGCCGTCCACTGTCTGTGGCCGTGGCGCGATATAGCCTGCTGACAGGTCTCGCCATGCTCAGCAGCATGGGTACGCAGGCGCTGGCACAGTCCGTGGAGCAGACCGCGCTCGAAGAGGTCGTCGTGACGGCGACGAAGCGTGGAGAGCAGAGTCTGCAGGACATTCCGGTAGCCGTACAGGCGCTCAACGCCAATCAGATACGCAGCCAGGTGGCGACTGAATTGAGTGAGCTCGCGCCTCAGATCAGCAGCCTGGTGGTGCAGGACCTGGGGCCGGGCGATCGGGAATACATTATCCGCGGTGTCAATTCCACGGCCACGGCGACCGTCGGCGTCTACTACGACGAGGCCGTGATCACCGCCCGCAGCAAACAGGACGGCGGCGGTCGACAGGCCGATATCGAACTGCACGATCTGGCGCGGGTGGAGGTACTCAAGGGTCCCCAGGGCACACTGTATGGGGCCAGCTCGATGTCTGGCACAGTGCGTTACATCCCGAATCGGCCCGACACCCAGCAGTTTGAGGCCAATATCGGCGGCACTCTATCAACCACGGAAGACGGCGGTGACAACTTCCAGGTCAATGGCATGCTCAACCTGCCCGTGATCAAGGACGTGCTGGCGTTGCGTGCCGTCGGCTGGACCACAGACGAGGACGGCTTCATCGACAACACCATTCTCGGCAATGAAGATATCAATGACAATCAGGTCGACGGTGGCAAGCTCGCTTTTGAATGGGCTGCCAACGAGCAGTTGCTGTTCTCCGGCTTTGCGCTGCGACAGGACCGCCAGGTCGGCGGCACCTCGCGCCAGATGCCGGTGCTCCAGAACACCTTTGCCGAGAACCAGGCGGCGTTTGCCGGCGCCCTGGCAGCCTCAGGCTTTGGCATGCCCGCCGCCGAAGAGCGGACCGTGCAGAGCTATACCATCACCGACTGGGATGAGGAGCTTGAGCTCTACAGCGGCAAGTTCGAGTGGACCCATGCCAAGGGCAACCTGCTGGGGGCCATCAGCCAGTTCGAGCGCGCGGTGGACTTCAACTTCGACTCCACCCCCATTCTGCTGAGCTTCGGTGTGCCGGTGCCGGCTATCACCGCCCAGCCCCAGAAGCGCGAGGTCACCAATGCCGAACTGCGCTGGTCATCCAACTTCGACGGCCCCGTGCAGCTGCTCCTGGGTGGCTTTGTCTCGGAGGAGGACAAGGATTTTGTGACCCAGGTAATTGCAAGTGGCCCAGACGGTCGCGCGCTTGCAGCCTTCGAGCCGGGGGACCCCAACTCCATTTTTGGCCGTAGCAAGTCAGACACGGTAGAACAGCAGGCTGTATTCAGTGAAGTAGAGTATCGGCTGAACGAGCAATGGACCGTTCTCGCGGGCGCACGCTGGTACAGCTTTGACATCGATTCGGAAAATCAGGAACTGCAGCCTTTTGGTGGTACGCCGTCCGAAGTGCCGACAGAGTTCAGCGTCGATGACGACCAGGTGACCGGTAAGTTCAACATCACCTACACCATCAACGACGGCGCCCTGGTCTACGCCACATGGAGTCAGGGTTACCGACCGGGCGGTACCAACGACGTCGCGTTCATTCCCCCGGGCACGCCGGTGCCGCCGGCGGGATTCGGTCCGGATGAACTCGACAACTGGGAGCTCGGCTGGAAACTCACGCTGCTGGACAACCGGGTCACTGTGAATGGTGCCGTGTATTATATCGACTGGCAGGACATCCAGGTCAGCAGCTTCGATGCCAACTCGCCCTTTGAGGTTGTCCGCAACGAGGGCGAGGCGGAGGTGACCGGTATCGAGTTCGACGTTCAGGCGCGCCCGATGCCCGGACTCGACCTGTCCCTCGCGGCCTCGTTCCAGGAGGCAGAATACGCCTCTGAGATTCCGGGCTCCAGCCCGGAGGCACCTTTTGCCCGCGATGGTCAATCGATCCCGAACGTACCCGATTTTCAGCTCGGCGCCTCGGCGCAGTACCGCTGGACGGTTGCGGGGTCGATGGAGGCTACGGCGCGCCTGGCCTACTCCTACATGGATGAGCGTCTCACCCAGCCGAATGATCCGGTGGCCAACGTCCCACTGGATTCTTTCTCCCTGTTGAGTGCACGCCTGGGCCTTGAGAGCGATACCTGGAATGTCGCGCTGTTCGGCAAGAACCTGCTTGACGAGGACAATGCCGCGGTCGACGGGATCAACACCAATCAGGATCCGCGGGCCATTATCACGGCGCGTCCTCGGACCATCGGACTGCAGTTCCAGTACCGTTTCGACGGCTGAGCGGTGACGGGCCAGGGCGCAATGCTGCCGTGCCGCGGTCAGGGTTCAGAGCCTTGCCGCGCGCAGGCGTGCAAGTCCTTCATGCATGTTGATGAGGGGCTGGTAGCCAAGATCCTCACGGGCGGCGGAAATGTCGTACCAGTGCGCGGTGGATAGCTGTTCCGCGGACCAGCGCGTCAGGGGTGGCTCGTCGCGGCGTCGTGACAGACGCCACCAGCCCTCGGCCAGAGCGCCGACGAGTAGCGCTGTCGTGGTGGGTATGGCCTTGATCGTGGCGTCGACGCCGACGGCGGCCAGCAGCGCGCTGATAATCTCTGCCTGCGGCCAGGGATCATCATTGGAGATAAAATAGGTTTTGCCGTGGCAGGCCGGGTTCGTGTCCAGGGACGACAGGGCCAGCAGGTGTGCCTGGGCCGCGTTGTCGATGTAGACCGTGTCAATCAGTTTCTCTGCCCCCGGCAGTCTCAAAGTGCCCTGCTGCGCACGCGACACCAGTCGTGGCAACAGCTGATTGTCCCCGGGCCCCCAGATCAGATGCGGGCGCAGCGACACCGTTTTTAATCCGCTGCCGCAGGCCGCCATGACCTTTTGTTCGGCGATCGCCTTGCTCTGCGGGTAGGACGCGGCGTAATGATCGGGGTAGGGCAGTGATTCATTGCCGCCCTCAATGTCGCCGCCGCCGTGCGCGACGCTGGGGGAGGAGGTGAATACCAGACGCTGGATGTGTAGCGCACGGCAGGCGTCCAGAACGTTTTGCGTCCCCCCGACGTTGATGGCGTGGTAGACAGCCGGGTCGCCCCAGGCGCCGGCTTTGCCGGCGGTGTGAATAATGGCTGCGCAGCCTGCGGCGGCCCCCCGCACCGCCTCGGGTTGACGGATGTCGCCGCGATGTTGCGCGATGCCCATGCTGGCCAGTGCCGCTGATTCACTGCGCTGAAAACTGATCGGCTCATCACCCTGCGCCAGCAGCTGACGGCAGATGGCCTGGCCGAGAAATCCGCCACCGCCGGTCACCAGGATTTTCACGGACGGCGCCTGTTCGCGTCTGTGTCAAAGTCCCTGAGGCCGGGTCGCTGCGGCGGGTTATCGGCGCACTGCTTTGCCGCCCAGGCGGCGAGCGATTGTCGGTTGATTTTTGAATTGTGTCGAATATCCACTGGAAACCCGGGGTGAAAAAGTACCCTGCCCAGACTCCGAAGCTTACTGTGGTCTGCGGCCTTTGCCCTGACCGCCTGTTCAACGGCCTTTTTACAGGCCGGCGGCCTGCCTTTCACGCCCCGTCGCAGCTCCACGCACAGTACTGCGACCTGCTCCCCCGGCGCACCCACGCCAACCAGTGCGCTACGCTCAATAGCCTCGATGGTATTGAAGATCGCCTCGATCTGATCGGCGAACAGGTCACCCTGCGGCGCGCGCACCCGCTGTGACTTGCGGCCGCAAAACCATAGCCGGCCCTGTTCGTCGAAGTAGCCGGCATCCCCCATGCGATGCCAGATCCGGCCCTGCTCGTCGCTGATCTTTGCCAGGCGGGTCTGTTCATGGCGCTGCCAGTAACGATCCGTCGTGGTTGGACCGTGCACGATGATTTCCCCGACAGCGCCGACCGGTAGCAGGTCCTCTCGGCATAATGTTTCTATGGCCTCGTCGCTGAGACGCAAAATCGCCACTTCGTTGGGT
>JBHEPQ010000338.1:0-32708 GCA_046260215.1 Chromatocurvus sp. | reverse complement strand
TGCTGGGACTGAGGCCGTACCCGAAGACAGGCTGAGCATCACGCCTAATGGTGCCGGTCACTGCAGATACGAGGAAATAGCGGCGTTCATGCAGCGCGACCTGCGCGTGGTCGGTCTGCCATCAGCGGCTGAAATATCACGTCCGGGAGCGCTGGCCTTGACTGGGGGGCGTGCGTTTGCCGCCGCAGGCCGGCGGTTCAGCTCTCGCATTTTGCGATGGCTGTCATGCCTTCACATTCACTGACGTGGCACATACTCTCCTATATGATCGTGCACCGTAAACTTCTGGCTGTAAACCGCACGCTGTAAACTGCGCCGCACCCCCGGGATAACCTGCGGCGAGAGTCCAACGCAACAATCGATTGAGAGACAAGCCTATGAATGAATCGGACAAGGGTTTTAACAGGAGTCGCCGCGATGTTCTGCTTGGCGCGGTCGCCGCCGGTGTCGGCGCAACGACCGTCCCCGCTATCAGCCTTGCGGCAACGATGCCCATGCGCCTGGATGACCCGGAGTGGAATCGTGACGCCTTTGCGCGACTGCAGGGCAACTTGGACTTTGGCAAGGTCAAGTACGGCTGGTATGGCGGTACTGTGATGGGTATGCGCGACAACGAGCCCCTGCGCCCGCTCATGGGTTTCCAGGGATTTTCAGCCAGTCGTCTCATTGACAATGGTGACGGTTCCTACCAGAAGCTGTTGCGTGAAACCGTGTACTATACAGATCTCGAAACCGGTGAGGTGCTGGAAACCTGGCTCAATCCCTATACCAACGAGGAGGTGGAGGTAGTGCCGGTCACCAACGATCCCTTCAATATCGTTATCGAGAAGTGGTATCCGGGTGGTCCGACCTATGGCGGTCTTCGCGAGAAGGATAAGGAGCGGCGCCCGATGATCCTGCCCTTCAAGATCATCTCCGAGGACACGGTGGCACTGGCGACAGATATTCATCTCTACTACCCGTCGGCGCTGCAGCCCGATGAATGGCCGCGGGAGTCCGCCGGCAAGTTCGTGCGCGTGTCGGAGATGTTCCGTTACGTGATTCCTCGGGACCAGCTGGAAGATCCCAGCGTCACATCCATTGAGTACACCGGAGCCTGGTCCCGTGTGAACCCGTGGATGCCGTGGATGCTGATGGGGCAGGCGCCGGGTAACACGCTGTACATGGGGACCATGGGTGGTTATAACGACCTGGACATGCTGTCGCCACAGGTGCGCGCCTACGCCGAGAAGCATCACCCCAAGTACTTCGATGCACCGACGGAATGGGAAGAGCCTAGTCTTTCCAGCCTGGAGGACTATGCGCGAACCCAGGAGCCGGCGCCGTTGAAAGAGTGACGTCTTTCAACACCGGGGTCAGTGGTTAACGAGCATCTGACCCCCTGTGATGACGCATTCAGTCGGTATTGCTCCCGTCCGCCGTACCTCGCGCGCGGTTCCGTACCCGCCCCGGCGTGAACACCCGCCGCATATCCTGTGAAATATAATAAAGGGTGGGAACCAGGAACAGCGTCACGGCGGTGGAAAAGAAGATGCCGAACGCGACCGAGGTCGCCATGGGCTTGACGAACTGGGCCTGGAGCGACGTCTCCAGCTGAATCGGAAGCAGGCCCAGGAAAGTGGTCAGCGACGTCAGCAGGATAGCGCGGAAGCGGGAGGGTCCCGCTTCCAGTACCGCGGTGCGCCAGTCCTTCCCCTCGTCGACGTGGTGGTTGATATGGTCGACGAGCACCAGGCTGTCGTTCACGACAACGCCGATCAGGCCGATGATGCCGATGGCTGACAGCACGCTGACATCCATGCCCAGAAGCAGATGTCCCAGAAAAGCCCCCGTGACGCCGAAGGGGATCACCGACATGATGAGCAGCGGCTCGAGGTAGCTTTTCAGGGGAATAGCCAGCGCCGCATATATCAGTATCAGCACAATAATCATGCCGTAAAACAGCCCTGCCGAGGTGTCGCGCTGTTCCTCGACTTCACCGGCAATGTCGTAGCGCACGCTGGGATGACGCGCGAGGATATCCGGCAGTACGCTGCGCTCCACCAGCGCGATGACGTCACTCGACGAGGTCACGCTCTTGTTCACGTCTGCCTGCACATCGACAACGCGTGACAGGTCGACGCGCTGTATGACACTGAGCCCCGTCTGCTCGGTGGCGGTGCCGACCACGGGGAAGGGCACGCGCCGGCCATCCGGCAGGTTGATCCATAGCGACCGCAGTGCGTCCAGCCGCGTGCGCTCCTTCTCGGGCAGGCGCACGTAGACTCTGACCTCGTCGCGACCGCGCTGCACCCGCTGCACCTCGGCCCCGAAAAATGCCTGGCGCACCTGCCCGGCGAGGGTAACATCGCCAAGACCCAATGCCTCTCCCTCCGGGGTCACCTTGATATCCAGCTCGCGCCCACCCGAGTTGAAGCTGTCACGGATATCCCGGGTACCGTCGATCTTTGCCAGCTGCAGCTTGAGCTCGCCGGCCGCGCGGCGAAGCTCCTCGAGATCCCGGCCCTTGAGCTGAATATCGACGGGGGTACCCCCGGGGCCGGCGGTGCTGTCTATACGGAACGAGCGAACACCATGCAGGGGGCCCAGCGCGTCGCGCAGCCACTGCCCCAGGACATCGGAGCTGACATCGCGGTCTTCGCCTTTAAGGAGTTCCAGCTGCAGCGCGGCGCTGGTATCGCTCTCGGATGTGAGCAGCATGGTCAGAATGGCGGGGCGCCCCTGGGGATCCTGCTGGCGGTAGCGTTCGTTCATGGCTTCGGCTGCCGCTTCGATGCGTCGGGCATACTCGTGGGTTTTCTGCCAGGACGTTCCCTGGGGCATATCGATGCTGACGCGGATAACGTCGGACGGTATGGTCGGGAAGAACACGACGCGCAGAATGCCGGCGGGGATAAGCGCAAGACAGATAATCAGGCCGCTAACGAAAACGGCCAACGTGGTGTACCGGAAGTGGACTGCAAGCGCCAGCGCGCGCCTATACGGGCCGCGGGCGAAGGCCTGCAGACCACCCGCGAAGGCGTGTTGAATCCGCTTTATACGGTTGCCCCGGGCGATGGCCTCGGGATCAGGCGGGCGCACGTGCGCGAGGTGGGCGGGCAGGATCAACTTGGTTTCGATCAGCGAAAAAATGACACACAGCATCACCACGGGGCCAAGATGGGTGAGCACGCGGGAAAAACCCTCGTTGACGAACAGGCTGGGGCCAAATGCAACCACGGTCGTCAGTGCGCCGAAAATGGTTGCCGTGGAGACGCGCTGCACGCCGCCGATAATACTCTGCAATCCCTTGCGCTCCTGTTCGAGGCGGGCATAGGCGCTTTCCGCGGTTACGATGGCGTCATCCACCAGCAGACCCAGCACCAGAATGAAGCCGAACACCGATAGCAGGTTGATGGAAACGGGCAGGTTGAGAATCTGCAGCGTGGCCAGGCAACCGAGCACGGCGAAGGGCAGCCCGACTACGACCCAGAACGCGAGTGACAGGTCGAGAAACAGCGCCAGCGCGATGATTACCAGCAATCCGCCCTGGGCCGCGTTGCGCAGCATCAGGTCGATGCGGCTCTTAAGGACGGTGCTGGCGTCGCTCCAGGCATCGATACTCACGCCTTCGGGCAGCTCACGTTGCTTAAGATCGACATAATCGCGAACCGTCTCGGTTATCTTGAGCACGTCCTGGTCTCCGACCCGCCTGATATCGAGCGTCAGGGCGGGCTGCCCGTTGACCAGGCTCAGCACGGGCTGTTCCGCAAATCCGTCGCGCACGTCAGCGATATCGCCGAGCTGTATCTGCGTACCGTCATTGCGCGAGACGAGCGTCAGCCGGGCGAAGTCACGTCCCGTGTATGCCTGTGAGATGGAGCGCAGTGTGATGGAGCCCGCGTCCGTGCGCAGGACGCCCCCGGGCAGGTCGCGCGAGCTGTTGCGGATCGCCCCGACGACATCGTCGAAGGTGAGGTCGTAGGCGCGCAGCTTTTCGTCGGACAGCTCGATGGATATCTCGTAATCCCGTTCGCCAATCACCGACAGCTCGCTGATATCCCCAAGCGCCAGAATCTCCTCGCGGACACGCTCGGTCAGCTCCTTCAGCTTGCGCTCTTCCACATCCCCGTAAAGGCTGACACGTATAGCGCGGGTGGAGAACTCGACTTCCTCTACGATCGGTTCTTCAGCGTCCGCCGGGAAGGACGCAATGCCATCTATTCGCACCTTGGCGAGGTTGACGGCGCGTGCCATGTCACTGCCGGGCTCCATCTGCACCGTAACGATGCCCACGCTCTCCCGGGCTTCGCTGCGGATTTCCTTGATACCGACAATATCCCGGATGGCCTCCTCGATCCGTAGCACGATGCCGCGCTCGACCTCTTCGGGCGAGCTGCCCGGGTAAGGCACGGTGACGGTGAACGTCTCCGTGGGGAACGACGGGAAAATCTCCTTGTCCAGCTCCTCGATGGCAAACAGACCGGCGATCACGACGATGATCAACAGCAGATTGGCGGCGACCGGGTTGTGCGCCATCCAGGCCACGACGCCACGCTGGTGCGGCAGGCGGTTGTCAGTCATCGGAGATAGCTACCGCCATGCCCTCGAACATGAGGTCGAGGCGGGTGATGACAACGCGATCGCCGTCGTTGAGTCCACCGGTGACCAGCGCGTAGCCCTCCCTGAGGCGCTCCACAGTGACCGCCCGGCGCTGCAGCGTACCGTCCACGAACAGGAAGACGTCACTATCACCGTGCAGTGCTACCTGGGGAATCCGCACCGCATCTGCGACCGGTTGACCCGCGATGTCGGCGCGGACGAACAGACCGAAAGGCAGTGCAGTTTCGTGTCGCGATGTGTTCATTGGCTCCGCGACTTCGACCACCACCGGGATGACTCGCGTGTCTGTGTCCACCCGCGCCTCGATGCGCGTCAGTCTGCCCTCCCACTGCAGCTGACTGGCTCCGACGCCTCTGCTGAGCGTGACCGGCACGTCATCACCGTCATCGATGAGCAGCACGTCGCGCTGCATGATCGGTAAACGCACTTCGGCCTTTTCGCTGCCGAGGATGCGGCCGACCTGGGTGCCCGCGCTGATGAACTGTCCCACCTCGACCAGCGCGGAGTCGATAACGGCGGGGTAGGGGGCCTGTATCGACGTGTTGTCGAGGTCCCGCCGGGCGCGTGCGATGCGCGCCTTCGCCGCCGCCACCGTGGCCTCGGCTTCCTCCACCCGGGCTTTCTGACGCAGCGCCTTCGAATCCGCGAGGGACAGTTCGGCACTGGCCAGTGACTGCTTTGCCTCGGCAAGCGCCAGTTCGTAATCGGTGGCGTCAATCCGCATTAACGGTTCACCCGCAGGCACAACCACGCCCGGTTCAAACCTCGGCGATGTCCAGAGCACCCGACCGGTGACTTCTGTCGTGAGGTCGAGCTCACGCCATGCTGTGGCATTACCGTGGGCGACGATCGTGACGGGCAGGTCGGCCTTGCTGACAGTCTGGGCCTGTACCAGAGGCAGTGGCTGATCTACGCTGCGGGGTTCAGGCGCAGATCTGCCGGTTACCATGAGGGCAACAACAACGCCTGCGGCTACAAGGATAAGAACTGGCCGCAGTGGGCCGGGAAATTTGATGTTCAAAGCGTAAGGCCAGTTCCGGTTTTTCAATGGGGTCGGGCTTCAATCAGACATTACGCTCAAATCATCGCAACGGTTTGACCCAGCCCGGAAAAACGTGCCACCACGCCCCCTGCTGTCAGCACATTGATTTCGAGTATAAGTAAAGCAGGACGTTGGCGAAAGCACAGGCTGTGGTACGCTCGCCGCAAATCCAACAAGCAAGGCGTTTACTCATGGACATGTCAACCCTGTTTTCCCTCAAAGGACGTACAGCTCTGGTCACCGGGGGCTCCCGCGGTATTGGCCTGATGATTGCGAAGGGGTTTTTAGCCCAGGGCGCGAAAGTCTATATCTCCTCACGCAAGGCCGAGGTCTGTGACGCGGTCGCGGCCGACCTTGGCGATGACTGTATTTCCCTGCCCATGGATGTTTCCACGGTGGATGGCTGCAAGGCGCTTGCCGAGGCCTATGCCGGGCATGAAGATCACCTCGACATTCTGGTAAATAACGCCGGAGCCGCCTGGGGAGAACCCTTCGAGTCTTTCCCTGAAAAAGGCTGGGACAAGGTAATGGACCTGAATGTGAAGTCGCCGTTTTTCCTGTCCCAGGCGTTCTATCCGCTGCTCAAGGCGTCGGCCAGTGGCGATCGGCCGGCGAAGATCATCAATGTGGCTTCGATCGACGGCATCCGGCTCAACCCCTGGGAAACCTATAGTTACCAGGCTTCCAAGGCGGCAGTGATCAACCTGACCCGGCGTACCGCGGCGCGGCTGGTGGAGGACAATATCAACGTGACGGCGATTGCGCCGGGAGCCTTCCCCTCCGAGATGAACCGGGCGGCGCGGGATCACGGGGATACCATTTCCTCGGTGATACCCGGCAAGCGGATCGGGCGCGACGAGGATATGGCGGCGGTGGCAATCTATCTCGCCGCGCGCTCCGGGGACTACGTCATCGGTGAGACGATCGCCGTGGATGGCGGTGTGGTATACGCATCCCTGTCTGGCAGCTGGGAGACGGAATAACGATGCCTTCTTCCAAGGTGTGGGCAGTCGCCGCGCGGACGCCGCGGCCTGCCGCGGGCCTGTCGCCGCGGGGTCAGCTGCGGGGGTGACGACAAGCAACCCACGACTGCACCCGGAACCGACAGGCCGGCGCGCCCTGGGCGCAGCAGTCTGTTTCGATGCAGAGAATGTCTGGCGAGACCAGGGTCGTGAACAGGCGTTGAAAGACGGCGGCATGCCAGTGGCACAAGGGTTGCAAGGCGTTTTCGCCGCGCACGATCGGGTTGTCACTCAGTTCGAACACCAGCGGTCGGCGCTGCGCCACGCGAAACCCGCCGGAGCCCGCGAAGGTCCAGGCGTGCTTGCCGATCGCTGCGGCCAGCAGGGGCGCTGACAGATAGCGCGGCAGGCATCGCAACAGGCGCTGCGCGGGTTGCGGGATGCGGTGAGCCAGAATGTAGTCGCCCGTGCGCGCCCCCGCCTCGGTCGCCAGCATGGCCGCTGCATCGGGGTAGCGCGAGCGTAGCGCCTGGTGCAGTCGCGCCGCCGGGCCTTCGGGCATGAGCCCACTGTCGGTCGGTAGCGCGGTCAGTCCGGCATCCAGCAACAACGCCTGTGCGGCCGCTTTTCCCAGATGCGCGTCGAGTACCTGCGCCAGCTGAAGTACGCTGTTCGGCCCGATTCGGGCTTCGCGGGCCTCAGTTATCGTCGCGCGCACGTCAGGCGCGGGCGGCGATATCCGTTTTGGCCTGGTCAGGCTTCTCATTGTCCCCACCACAGATTTTTACCGGCATGCTGTCTTGATCGAGGGCTTCAGGCGCGATGTCTGCCTGCGCCGACTGCTTGCGGGCGCGGGCCTGCGCCGCCCGGTCCTGGGTTGATTGCCAGTCCTCCAGCTGCGCGTGGGCGATCTTGCGTGTGGTGTCGAAGTGGAAGTCAACTTTGTTCTTGGATTGCGGCCCCCAGTAGCCGGCCTTGCCCAGGTCGTAGAACGTGCGCGCAAAGCCTGCCTTGATAAAGGCCTTCAGACAGCCGAGCAGGTAGCGGCGGCGAAAGCCCGTACCTCGCCACGGATAGTGAAACAGTGCCTTTCGCATGTAGAAACGCCGGTAGTTGTTCATTACCCGGTCCAGCAACTCACCGCGATCCATGGCCCTGGGCTTCATGATGGGTGTTACGAAGTTGTATTTCGAGAAATCGAATATCTCGACCTGGTCGCCAAGCTCCTGAAACAGGGGCGTGAAGGGCCAGGGCGTGTACATGGCCCAGTTCGCCAGGTCCGGCTGCCAGTCCCAGGCCATGCGGTAGGTTTCCTCCAGGGTTTCGGCGGTTTCGTTATCCAGGCCCACGATGAACTGGGCCTCGATGAAGATATCGGCCTCGCGCAGCAGCTGGATGGCGCGGCGGTTGTCCTCGACGCGGGTCTCCTTGTTGAACTGGTCGAGCTTCATCTGCGCCGCCGCCTCGGTACCCAGGCTGACGTGAACGAGTCCCGCCTCGCGGTACAGGGGCAGGATTTTCTCGTCGCGCAGAATATCCGTCACCCGCGTATTGATGCCCCACTTGACCCGGTCGGGCAGGCCACGGGCGATCAGTTCCTCGCAGAACTGGATGAACTTCTTGCGATTGATGGTGGGTTCTTCGTCGGCGAGTATAAAAAAGCCGACGCCGTGCTCGTACACGAGCTTTTCAATCTCGTCCACGACCTTTATCGGATCGCGCACCCGGTAGTCGCGCCAGAATTTCCACTGCGAGCAGAACGAACAGGTGAAGGGGCAGCCCCGGGCCATGTTGGGGATGGCAACTTTCGTATTCAACGGGATGTACTTGTACTTGTCCCACTCCAGCAGCGACCAGTCCGGGTCCAGCGCGTCGATGTCCTTGATGGTAGGCGCCACCGGCGTGGCCACGATCTCGTCGCCGTCGCGATAGGCAATGCCGCGAATCTGGTCGCGTGTCTGCAGGTACTCGCCACGGTACACCGCCTGCATGAGTCCGGTGAAGATCTCTTCGCCCTCACCGCGCACGATCACGTCGACCCAGGGCGCTTCAGACAATACCTGCTTGTACATGAAGGTGGCGTGGATGCCGCCGAGCACCCGCAGCGCCTGCGGTACGTGTTCCCGTGCCAGCTCCAGTACCCGCTCGGCCATGTAGATAGATGGCGTGATCGCCGTGGTGCCGATGACGTCGGGCTGCAGATCCACCAGCCGCCTGACCAGCTCTTCCTCTGGCAGGTTGTCGGTCATGGCGTCGATGAAATGGATGTTGTCGAAACCGGCCTTGCGCAGGTGTCCCGCAAGGTAAGCGACCCAGGCGGGGGGCCAGCTCCCGGCGATTTCGGCACCGCCGGAGCGGTAATTGGGGTGGACAAACACAATTCGCATGGGTAACTCCTTTTCTGTGCCTTGCATCCTGTTTCGTCAGGAGCAGTAAACAGCATGTGCCGTCAGATAGAGTTGACGCAGGTCAATGTCTGAAACGTTATGTCAGCGGGTTCCATCGCGTGTTTTTACGTGACTTGTCTCACCGCACCGGTCACGATTGCCGGTAATGACTACTGAAATCGACGTTGAATTCATGCAGCACGCCCTGCAGCTGGCGCGGCGAGCCGGCGATAACGGGGAAGTGCCAGTGGGCGCGGTGCTGGTGGCTGAGGGCCAGGTGATCGGTGAGGGTTGCAACTCGGTAATTGCGGCCGCGGATCCGACGGCCCATGCCGAGATCGGCGCGCTGCGGGAGGCGGCGCGGCGGATGGGCAATTATCGGCTCCCGGGTACGACCCTCTATGTAACGCTTGAGCCGTGCACCATGTGTGTTGGCGCCGTGGTGCATGCGCGGGTGCAGACACTGGTTTTCGCTGCGCGGGAGCCCCGCGCCGGTGCCGTCTGCAGCGCCGCTCAACGCCTGAATTCCGGATTCTACAATCATCGTGTGATCTGCAGGGAGGGCGTACTCCTTGAGGAGAGTGCGGCTCTGCTGCGCGGTTTTTTCCGGGCGCGCCGCGAGGTCTGAGTCTGCGTGGCCCGCCAGCCTATAGCCCCAGTAGTTCCACCCGGCGGATTTGCTCCGGCACCAGCTGGTCTACAGCCAGCGGCGGGGACGGCCGGTTATCTGCAATGAATCGCCACTGCAGCACATTGTAGTAGTGGCGTATGTTCTGCACGTAACGCACCGCTTCACGCCCGCGGGCGTAGCCGTGTTTGACTGTTGTATGGTGCGCTTCCTGCTCCAGTTTCGGCAGATGTTGCATGACGTCGCTCCATAAATCCGGATCGCCGCCCCGGCGCTGTGTGATCACGCGGCTGTCTTCCAGGTGCGCCAGGCCGATGTTGTAGGCAGCGAGGGCCAACCAGGTGCGGTCCGGCTCCGGGATACGCGCCGGCAGTCGTCGTAACAGGTCCTTGAAGTAGCGCGCGCCACCGCGCAGGCTCTGCATCAGGTCCTCCCGGTTCTCTATCCCAAGCTCTTCGGCGGTTGGCATGGTCAGCATCATCATGCCGCGCACGCCGGTATAGGATACGGCGCCCGGGTCCCAGTGTGATTCCTGGTAGGACATCGCGGCCAGCAATGCCCAGTCGAGCTGCTGTTCCCGGGCAACCTGTTCAATGTGCGGTCGATAGGCCGGCAACTCGTTCTGCAGATTGAAGATGAAAGTCTGGGAGCCGACACGGTTCAAGCTGTCGACATGGCCGAAGTGGGTCTGTCGCAGCTTCTCAAGTGTGCCATCGGACTCAAGACGAGCGATGAAGTCTGACAGATAGCGTTCCAGCGCGCTGCCGTCGCCACGTGGGCTCATGTACCAGCCCACCTGTTGTTCTGCTGCCAGGTCGAACGCCACTTCCAGCAGGGGCAGCAGGTTCCGCTGAATGCGAAATTCCGTCGAGTCCACGATCGCGACATCGGCAGCTCCCGATTCGACGCGCGTCAGGGTATCGATGACGTGGGTCCCCCTGACGACCTGCAACTCGAACTGGACCCCGCTCTCGCGGCGCAGGCGCTCCAGGAGATGGACGTGACTGCTGCCCTTGAGAACGGCAATCTTCAGCCCCTCTAGTTCCCCGAGCTGACCGGGCCGCGGCCGACCCACACGATAGACCACCTGGGGATGGTGCCGGTGATAACCCGCGGACGCCGGGAATTCGCTGCGTCGCCGCTGCGTTAGCGTGAGACCCGCGCCTGCGATATCCGCCTCGCCCCGACGCAGTTCACGGAACAGCGCGTCGAGCGTAAACCCGGTGCTGACCTGCAGCGCCACGCCCAGGTCTTCAGCGAGCAGGCGGGCAAGATCGTATTCGAAGCCGCGCTGCTCGCCGCGCTCGACGTAGTAAGTGGAGGCGCCGAAACGGGTCACCAGGCGTAGCTCACCACTGTCAATAATGCGTGACAGGCTGTCTCCCGAATCTGCACAGCCAGACAGGAAAATCAGGATGGTGACGCTGCAGCGACGACACCACTGGTAACATTGCGTGGGCATGTCTCAGTGTAACCGTATTTGGCGCTGTGCTGTTCCGTTGTGGTTAACCCGATGCCGGCAAACGGGTACAATTCTGCCCTCCAGGTCAGGCCCGCGAGACATCAGATATGCTCATCCTTCCCGGCTCTCCGGCCGTGTCCGGTTTCCGTCGGCACAAACTGTCGGAACGTGTTGGTGAGCGGGCCCCCGGCGCCGAGGTGGTCGCCAGTCAATACCTGCACTTCGTCGACATCGTTGAGTCGATGACGACTGCCAAGCACGCGGTGCTGCGATCGCTGCTGCGCTACGGCGAAAGCCACGAAACCGCCGACATCGAGTCCGGCGCGACGTCCTGGCCGGCCATGCTGACGCCGGACGGCGGCGCCGATACGGAGCTCTTGGTCGTCGTACCCCGACCGGGAACGATATCACCCTGGTCCAGCAAGGCCTCCGACATTGCTCACCACTGTGGGCTTGCCGAGGTGCGTAGAATCGAGCGCGGGTGTGCTTATCTGTTGCGCTTTCCCGATGGCGTGGATCAGGCGCTGCGCCCCTCTGCCCGCGCCTGCCTGTACGATCGCATGACCGAGACACTGCTGGCCTCTGCGCAGGACGCCGGTGTGCTGTTTACGGCGGCGAAGCCGCGACGGCTGACGACCGTGGATGTGCTGGCCGGGGGGAAGGATGCACTGCAGGCCGCCAATGGCAGCCTGGGCCTGGCACTGGCGGCGGATGAAGTGAGCTACCTGGTCGACAGCTTCCGCGGGCTTGGCCGCAACCCGACCGATGTCGAACTCATAATGTTCGCCCAGGCCAATTCGGAGCACTGTCGCCACAAGATATTCAATGCCTCATGGACCGTGGACGACCGTGATCAGCCGCATTCCCTGTTCGACATGATCCGCAATACCTATCACTGCGGCGGTGACAATGTATTGTCGGCCTACTCGGATAACGCCGCGGTGGTTCGCGGGCACCGCGCCGGACGCTTCCACCCCGCGCCGGATAGCGCCATTTACGGCTATCACGAGCAGGACGTCCATCTGCTGATGAAAGTAGAAACCCACAATCATCCCACGGCAATCGCGCCGTTTGCCGGTGCCGGCACTGGCGCCGGTGGCGAGATACGCGACGAGGGTGCGGTGGGCCGCGGCTCGAGACCCAAGGCCGGCCTCACCGGCTTTTCGGTGTCCAATCTGCGCCTGCCGGGGAGTGTGCAGCCCTGGGAACACGACCACGGCAGGTCCGAGCGCAACGCTTCGGCCCTGCAGATCATGCTCGAGGGCCCGGTCGGTGCTGCCGCCTTCAATAACGAATTTGGTCGCCCCAACCTGTGTGGCTATTTCCGCACCTTTGAGCAGGCCGTGCCGCTGGACGACGGCGGTATGGAAATTCGCGGCTATCACAAGCCGATCATGCTGGCCGGGGGCTATGGCAATATCGCGCCGGAGCATGTGGACAAGGGCAGCTTCGCGCCCGGCGCCAGACTGGTGGTGCTGGGCGGCCCGGCGATGCTCATCGGCCTTGGCGGCGGCGCCGCATCCTCCATCGACAGTGGCAGCGGCCAGGAAACGCTGGATTTCGCCTCGGTACAGCGCCAGAACCCGGAGATGGAGAGACGCTGCCAGGAGGTAATCGACCGCTGCTGGCAGCTTGGCGACGACAACCCGATTGCCTTTATCCACGATGTCGGCGCCGGCGGGCTCTCCAACGCGCTGCCCGAGCTGGTCAAGGACGGTGGTAGTGGCGCGATTTTCGATCTGCGCGCCATTCCCAGCGACGAGCCCGGTATGTCGCCCCTGGAGATCTGGTGCAACGAGAGCCAGGAGCGCTACGTGCTCGCCGTCGAGCCCGATAACATCGACCGTTTCGCGGCAATCTGTGACCGCGAGCGATGCCCATACGCCGTGGTGGGCGAGGCCACGGCAGACGCGCAATTGACTCTGGGTGATGCGCATCATGGCACTGCGCCGGTGGATATGCCGATGAGCCTGCTGTTCGGCAAGCCGCCGCGCATGCATCGAGCGGCGTCCAGGCCACCGGGCAGCAGACACGAGGCGCTGGTGCTTCCCTCACTCGATGAAGCGCTGCGGCGGGTGCTGCAGCTGCCGTCGGTGGCCAGCAAGCAGTTTCTGATCACGATCGGCGACCGCAGCGTGACCGGGCTGGTGTGTCGCGACCAGATGGTCGGTCCGTGGCAGGTGCCGGTGGCGGACTGTGCAGTCACCAGCGTCACCTATACCGGGGTCGCCGGTGAGGCAATGGCCCTGGGCGAGCGCACGCCGCTGTCGTTGCTCAGTGGACCGGCGGCGGCGCGCATGGCGGTCGCCGAGGCCATTACCAATATCTGTGCTGCGCCGGTTGTGGCCCTCTCCGATATCAAGCTGTCGGCCAACTGGATGTGCGCTGCGGGAAGCGAAACCGAGGATGCCGTCCTGTTCGACAGCGTTCAGGCCGTGGGCATGGAACTCTGCCCGGCGCTGGGGCTGACCATCCCCGTGGGCAAGGATTCTCTGTCCATGCGCACCAGCTGGCAGGAAAATGGCGAGACGCGCGTGGTCACCGCACCGGTATCGCTGATTGTGACAGCATTTTCGCCGCTGCCCGACGTGCGCGGCGCAGTGACGCCGCAGCTGCAGCCACAGGCGGATGCCGTCCTTCTGCTGATAGACCTCGGTCGCGGTGCGTCCCGGCTCGGCGGCTCTGCCCTTTGCCAGGTGTTCGGCGAGCTCGGAGACGTGCCGCCGGATATCGATGATCCCGATGACCTGCGCGGCCTGTTCCGGCTGGTGCAGGCGGGCCTCGCCGAGGGATCCGTGCTGGCCTATCACGATCGCTCCGATGGCGGGTTGATCACAACGCTGCTGGAAATGGCGTTTGCCGGTCAGTGCGGGCTCGCGCTTGATTTCGGGGAGCTTGCTCCAGAGGCAGCGACTCCCGCCCTGTTCAACGAGGAGGCCGGTGCGCTGGTGCAGGTGGCGGCATCCGACCTTGCAACATGGCGGGCACGCGCCCGGGACCTGGGTATTGCCGACTGCCTTGTCGAGATCGGGCGTGCGGTCTGCGGCGACAGTATTACACTTGCCTGCGGCGGTGAGACGGTGCTGGCGTATCGACGCGGCGATCTCCAGCGCCAGTGGAGCAGCACCAGCCATGCCATCGCGCGGCTTCGGGACAACCCCGACTGTGCGGATGAGGAATTTGCGCGCATCGGTGAACCCGATCCGGGCCTTGGCGCCAGCCTGACCTTTGATCCCGACGAGGACATCAGTGCGCCCATGATTGCCCGCGGGGCGCGCCCCCGGGTAGCCGTCCTGCGCGAGCAGGGTGTGAACGGGCAGGTGGAAATGGCGGCTGCCTTTTATCGCGCCGGTTTCACGACGGTGGACGTACACATGAGTGATCTGCTGGCCGGCCGCCAGCGGCTTGAAACCTTCGACGGGCTGGCCGCCTGCGGCGGTTTTTCTTACGGCGATGTGCTGGGTGCCGGCGAGGGCTGGGCCAAGACCATCCGCTTCAACGGTGCGCTGCGCGATGGCTTTGCCGGTTTCTTTGAACGCCCGAATACCTTCGCGCTGGGTGTCTGCAACGGCTGCCAGATGCTATCCACGCTGTGCGATCTGGTGCCGGGCAGCGAGCACTGGCCGCGGTTCCTGCGCAATCGCAGCGAGCAGTTTGAGGCGCGCCTGTCGCTGGTGCGCATCGAGCCAACGCCGTCCCTGTTTCTCGCCGACATGGCCGGCTCGCATCTTCCCGTGGCCGTGGCGCACGGTGAGGGGCGGGCAGCGTTTGCCGCAGCTGCGTCGCAGGCGCAGTGTGAGGCGTCTGGCCTGGTGGCGCTGCGCTACCTGGAGAATGATCTGAGCGTCGCCGGGCGGTATCCGGCAAATCCCAATGGTTCCGCGGCGGGCATTGCCGGCGTCACCAGCCGCGACGGCCGCGTTACCATCATGATGCCGCACCCGGAGCGTTTGGTGCGCACGCTGCAGTACTCCTGGGCGCCGCCGGGTTGGGGGGAGAACGCGCCCTGGCTGCGCCTGTTCCGAAATGCCCGGCGCTGGCTGGGTTGACAGGCACAGGCTACGCCCCTTGTTACCCCTGCCCCGTGGTCTATAATGGCGCCCTTTTTACTGTGGCGGACGCGACAGCCTCGCCTGCACCGATACCCAGAGCGCCTTTATGCTGAATAAATATTCACTGTGGAAGTACCTGCTGGTCCTGGCAGTGCTGCTGCTGGGCCTGTTTTATGCCGCGCCTAACCTCTACGCGCCCGATCCCGCGTTGCAGATCACCGGCGAAAGCAGCGCCCAGGTTATCGATGAGGCAACGCTGCAGAGGGCGACGGATGCTCTGGACGAAGCGGGTATCAGCCATTTTGGCGAAGAAGTGCAGACTGGTGGTCGCAATGCGCTCATTCGCCTGCGCGATCGTGATCGCCAGTTGGCGGCCCAGGCCCGGGTATCCCGTGCGCTCGGTGACGGTTTTATTATTGCCCTCAATCTTGCGCAGACAACGCCGGCGTGGCTGTCGGACCTGGGCGCACAGCCCATGAAGCTTGGCCTGGATCTCAGCGGCGGTGTTCACTTCAAGCTGGAGGTAGACGCCGAGGCCGCTGTCGAGCGGCGCATGACGTTCTATTTCAATGCCATCAAGCGCAGCCTGCGGGAGGAGCGCGTGCGTGGTCGGGTTGCCCTTGAGGATGACCGGGTGGTGGTGGCGCAATTCCGCACCGAGGACGACCGCGAGTCCGCCCGCGACCTGGTGTCCGACAATCACCCGGAGCTTCTGCTCGACCGGGAGTCCAGCGGCGACAGCTTCAGCCTGCGCGCGAAAATGACTCAGGAGACGGTGGACGAAATCATCAACTACGCGGTGAGCCAGAACCTCACGACGCTGCGCAACCGGGTGAATGAACTGGGGGTCTCCGAGCCCCTGGTGCAGCGACAGGGTCGCAATCGCATTGTGGTCGAGTTGCCCGGTATCCAGGATACCGCCGAGGCCAAGCGTATTCTCGGCAAAGTTGCCAATCTGGAATTCAGGCTGGTGGCCCAGCCGGATGCGGCAACCACCGACAAACAGCGCTTCGAGTACCGCAGTGACGATCGCGAGGGCATGTATGAATGGCTGGAGCGCGACGTGATCATCACGGGTGAGCGGGTCTCGAACGCCCAGGCCAGTTTTGATGAAAACGGCCGCCCCAACGTGCAGATCAGCCTCGACAGCGAGGGCGGCACGCTGATGTCCCGCGCCACCCGGGACAATATCAAGCGGCGTATGGGGGTGCTGTTTATCGAGCGCAAGTTCCGAACGCGCTACGAGACAGCGGAAGATGGCAGCGAGGAGATCATCAAGGTCCCCTACGACGAGAAGAAGATTCTGACGGCGCCGGTCATCCAGAGCGCGCTGGGCGCGCAGTTCCAGATCACCGGTCTCGACAGCCCCATGGAGGCGGGGGAACTCGCGCTTATGCTGCGCGCCGGTGCCCTGGCCGCGCCAGTGACCTTCGTCGAGGAACGCACGGTGGGTCCGTCACTCGGTGCGGAGAATATTCGCCTCGGCGTCAAATCCGTGCAGTATGGCCTGGCGCTGGTCGTGCTGTTCATGATTCTCTATTACCGGGTCTTCGGCATCTGCGCCGTGGTGGCGCTGACATCCAACCTGGTATTGCTGATTGCGTTCATGTCCATGATCGGGGCGACGCTGACCTTGCCGGGTATCGCGGGTATCGTCCTTACCGTGGGCATGGCCGTGGATGCCAACGTGCTGATTTTCTCGCGCATACGCGAGGAGCTGCGCGAGGGAGTCTCGCCGCAGATGGCGATCCACTCGGGTTACGGTCGCGCGGTTGTCACCATCCTGGATGCCAACGTCACTACCCTGATCGTGGCGGTAATTCTGTACGCTGTAGGCACCGGGCCGATCAAGGGCTTTGCGGTCACGCTGTCCGTCGGCATCGTCACCTCGATGTTCACTGCCATCATGGGAACGCGGGCACTGATAAACCTTATTTACGGGGGCCGGCGTGTGAAAACCCTGTCCATTGGCACCGATATCGTGCAGGAGGTGCGCTCATGAAACAGATCGACTTTATGGGACAGCGGCGAGTGGCAGCGGTCCTTTCGGCAGTGTTGCTTCTGATCTCACTCGGGTCCCTGGTCATGAATCAGCTGGAATGGGGCCTGGATTTCACCGGCGGTACGCTGGTGGAGGTGCAGTACGGCGACTCCGCCGACCTGAATGCCATTCGCGACACGCTGGAAACAGCCGGTTACGAAGGCGCCCTGGTGGTCAGTTTCGGTACCGACCGCGATGTACTGATCCGGCTGCCCGCCGATCTCGACGCTGACGGTAATGCGGTGATCCAGACCCTGCGCGATTCCAGCAGTGAGAGCGTTGAGCTGCAGCGCACGGAGTTCGTCGGTCCGCAGGTGGGAGATGAGCTGCGTGAGCAGGGTGGGCTCGCCATGTTGCTGGCGCTCGGTCTGGTGATGCTCTACATCGGCTTTCGCTTCCAGCTCAAGTTTGCGGTCGGCGCGGTGGCGGCATTGGTCCACGACGTCATCCTCGTGCTGGGCTTTTTTTCGGTGCTGCGACTCGATTTTGACCTTACGGTACTCGCTGCGCTGCTCGCGGTGATCGGCTATTCCCTGAACGACACCATCGTGGTCGCCGACCGCATCCGTGAGAATTTCCGCAAGGTGCGGCGCGCCGGGCCGGTGGATGTGATCAATATTTCACTTACTGAGACGCTGGGACGTACATTGGTGACGTCCCTGACAACTCTGCTGGTGCTGGTGTCGCTGGCCGTGTTCGGTGGCGACATGATCAACGCCTTTGCCGTTGCCCTGATCGTCGGCGTGACTGTGGGGACCTACTCATCAATCTATGTGTCGGCAACGACGCTGCTGGCGCTGAAAGTGAATAAGGAAGATCTGATGATCCCGGTGAAGGAAGGGGCCGAGCAGGAGGACTTGACGCCCTGACGCCGGGCCGGGTCCGGGCGGACGTGTCACCGGCCGTCCGACAATACCTTGTGCGCCGGGGAATACCGAGCTGCCTGCCTGGGGATGCTAACGTGGGTGCTGACCGGACTGCCGGGGGATTGGTGTCCGCTGTCAGCCGGTCGCGCGCGGCTTCGCCAGAACTGGGCGCGTGACCTGGAGTACCGCTTTGAAGCACTTGGGGTTGCCGGCAACGATGTTGCCCGTTTCCATGAAGTTCTCGGAACCATCGATATCCGCTACCAGGCCGCCGGCCTCGCGTACCAGCAGTGCGCCGGCGGCCATGTCCCAACGCGACAGGCCGATTTCCCAGAACGCGTCGAGACGTCCGGTCGCGACATAGGCCAGGTCCAGTGAGGCCGCGCCGGCGCGGCGGATACCCGCACACTGGCCCGCCAGCGTCACCAGGCTCTTGCCGTAGGCCTCCAGGTGCTGATCGCCATGGCCGCGAAAGGGAATGCCGGTGCCCAGCAGGGCGCCATCAAGGCCGTCCAGCCTGCTGACCCGCATGCGCGTGCCGTTGAACTGGGCACCGCGGCCCCGGGAGGCGGTGAACTCCTCGCGACGCACGGGATCTACAATCACCGCATGCTCCAGCCTGCCGCGATACAGACACGCGACGGAGACGGCGTAGTGCGGAATGCCGCGCAGGAAGTTGGTGGTGCCGTCCAGCGGGTCGATAATCCACTGGTACTCGGCGTCCTCGGGCCCGCTGAGGCCGGATTCCTCGCCGAGGAAGGCGTGCTGCGGGTAGGCGCGCCGCAGCTGTTCTATGATTTCCTGTTCCGCGTTTTCATCAACCTCCGAGACAAAGTCGTTGGCGCTTTTGGTCTTTATATGCAAACGTTCCAGATTGTCCGAGGCGCGGACAATCTGCTCGCCGGCCCGACGCGCGGCGCGCAGGGCCATGTTAATCATCGGCTCCATAGTGTTTCCCGAATGCTCGCGAGTGTAGCGCGTGATGGTCTGTTTAAGCGCGCCGGGCAGTGTAACAGACCGCCGCGCGCAGGACCCCCTGCAGCTCTGGTAAACTTACATTTTGGGCAACGCCAGCAGTGGCCGACACAGTCATGCGTACAGACAGCATTGAGATCGTACTCGTCAATACGTCCCACCCCGGCAACATCGGCGGCGTGGCCCGCGCGATGAAAAACATGGGGCTGAAGCATCTTTGCCTGGTCGCCCCGAGACAATTTCCCGATGCGCAGGCCGCAGGACGGGCGCATTCGGCTGTGGATGTGCTTGAGCGTGCGCGGGTGGTACAGACCCTGGACGAGGCGGTGGCCGACAGTCAGTTTATTGTGGGCACCAGCGCCCGCGACCGACGCATTCCCTGGCCGCTGCTCGACCCGCGAGGGTGCGCCGAGCGCATCGACGAGCACACGGAGGGCGGTGAGCGCGTATCCATCGTTTTCGGACGCGAGGACCGCGGACTGACCAACGAGGAACTCGAGCGTTGCAACCTGCACCTGCATATTCCGAGCGCGCCGGAGTATAGCTCCCTGAATCTGGCCATGGCGGTGCAGATTGTCTGCTATGAGTTGCGCATGCTGGCGGTGGCTGCTTCCCTGCCCGCGCACTCCGACGCCCAGTGGGATACACCGTTCGCCACGGCGGCGAACATGCAGCGCTTTTATGTGCACCTGGAGGAAACGCTGGCCGACATCGGTTTTCTCGATCCGGCGGCACCGCGGCAGCTGATGTCGCGGCTGCGCCGGCTATACAGCCGGGTCCGGCTGGATGAGATGGAGCTCAACATACTGCGCGGCATTCTGACCGCGACACGTGAAAGTGCGGCGCGCGGTAGCGACCCTGGCGTGCAGGGCGCCGAGGGTGTACAGAATACGCAGACCGACAACGCGTCACGCTGAGGAGCTTATGCAAAAGCCAGTCTATCTCGATTATCTTGCGACAACGCCCGTCGATCCACGGGTCGCCGAGGCCATGCACGGCTGTCTTACCATTGACGGCGTGTTTGGCAACGCGGCCTCGCGGTCCCATCGCTATGGCTGGGAAGCGGAAATGGCGGTCGAAAACGCGCGGCGCGATGTCGCCGATCTGATCGGCGCGGATCCCCGGGAAATCGTCTGGACCTCCGGCGCGACGGAATCCGACAACCTGGCGATCAAGGGTGTTGCGCTGCGGCATGCCGATGCCGGGCATATCGTGACCTCGGCGATCGAGCACAAGGCCGTACTCGATACCTGCGCGCATCTCGAAACCCTGGGCTGGCAGGTGACTTATCTGGCGCCAGACGCTGGCGGCCGCACGACCGCGGCGTCGGTTGCCGCAGCGCTGCGCCTGGATACGTGTCTGGTCAGCATCATGCACGCGAACAACGAAATTGGCACGGTTAACGATATTGCGGCGATCGCCGCGGTAACGCGCGAGGTCGGTGTGCCGCTGCACGTGGATGCCGCGCAGAGTGCCGGCAAGCTGCCGCTGGACGTCAATGCGCTGCAGGTTGACCTGATGTCGCTGTCGGCGCACAAGCTGTACGGCCCCAAGGGCGTGGGTGCGCTGTATGTGCGGCGCCAGCCCCGCATTTATCTGCAGGCGCAAATGCACGGCGGTGGTCACGAGCGAGGTATGCGTGCAGGTACCCTGGCCACCCATCAGGCAGTGGGCATGGGCACGGCGGCGAGGCTTGCCAATGCGGAAATGAAAGAGGAGGCCGTGAGGCTGCAGCGCCAGCGAGACCGCCTGTGGTCCTCGCTGCAGGCTCTGGGAGATGTCCAGCTGAACGGCGATGTCGAGGCGCGGCTGCCCGGGGCGCTGAACGTGAGCTTCGGGGGGGTCGAGGGCGAGACCCTGCTGCTGTCCCTGAACGATCTCGCCGTGTCCACGGGTTCCGCGTGCACATCGGCCAGTCTGGAACCGTCATACGTGCTGCGCGCCCTGGGGCTGACGGACGAACGGGCGCATAGCTCGTTGCGCATCAGCCTCGGGCGCTTCACCACCGATGAGGAGGTGGAACATGCCGCGAAGCGTCTTGGCGAATGTGTACAGCGGCTGCGTAGCGAGCTTTCCGACATGGCGTCCTGAGGGCGCCGAAAGCGGATGAAACCGAGCCGCCGTGCGCGTACAATACGGTTTCCGAAAAAAGGGTGTGTCGAGTATTCCCCGACAGATCGATCATTCAATGCAACAGGTGGAGAAAATCTATGGCGGTGCAGCGCACGCTTTCCATTGTAAAACCCGACGCCGTGGGCAAGAACGTAATCGGAAAAATCTATTCCCGGTTCGAAAATAACGGCCTGAGCGTGATTGCTGCGAAAATGCTGCATCTCGATGAAGCGGTTGCCGGCGGTTTCTACGACGAGCATCGCGAGCGTCCGTTCTTCCCCGACCTGATCGGGTTCATGACCTCGGGACCGGTGATGGTTCAGGTGCTCGAGGGTGAAGACGCCATCGCGAAAAACCGCGAACTTATGGGCGCCACCAACCCGAAAGAGGCCGACGCCGGGACCATCCGCGCAGAGTTTGCGTCCTCGATCGATGCCAATGCGGTGCACGGTTCCGATTCCGAGACCTCCGCCGCGCGCGAAATCGCCTATTTCTTTGCCGCCAGCGAGGTGTACTCCCGCGCCTGAGCGGGGCCGCCATCATGACCAGCGTAATCGCCACTACAGCAGTTACCGAGAGCGGGCGCATCAACCTGCTTGGCATGCCGCGTGCCCGGCTCGCGGCCTGGTTCGAGTCCATCGGTGAAAAGCCCTTTCGCGCGCAGCAGCTGCTGAAGTGGATGCACCACGTAGGCGAGACGGATTTCCAGCGCATGAGCAATCTGTCCCGGGCACTTCGCGAAAAGCTGGAGTCGATCGCCGAGGTGCGCCCGCCCGTGGTCGAAAGCCAGCACGACTCCTCGGATGGCACTCGCAAGTGGCTGGTGCGGGTCGACGGCGGCGGCCTGGTCGAAACCGTACTGATTCCCGACGCTGGGCGCGCAACCCTTTGCGTCTCTTCCCAGGTGGGCTGTAGTCTCGATTGCAGCTTTTGTTCTACCGGCAAGCAGGGCTTTATGCGCGACCTCAGCGCCGCTGAAATCATCGGACAGGTCTGGCTGGCGATAGACTCCTATGCGGCTTTTCAGTCCGGCAAGGGTCGCGTGGTGACCAACGTGGTCATGATGGGCATGGGCGAACCGCTGCTCAATTTCGACAACGTGGTGGCCGCCATGGATCTGATGATGGAAGATCTGGCCTACGGTATTTCCAAGCGTCGTGTGACGCTCAGCACCTCCGGTGTCGTGCCGGCGCTGGATCGGCTGGCCGCCGTCAGCGAGGCCAGCCTGGCGGTCTCACTCCATGCACCGAATGATGCGCTGCGCGACCAGCTGGTGCCCATCAACCGGCGCTACCCGATTGCCATGTTGCTGGAGAGCGCCAGACGCTACATCGATGCCCAGGCGGACCGCAAGCGGGTGGTGACGATCGAGTACACCATGATGGCGGGCATCAATGATCAAACTGAGCACGCGCAGGAGCTCGCTGTGCTGCTCAGGGATTTTCCCTGCAAGATCAATCTGATTCCTTTCAATCCGTTCCCGGGTTCCGGCTACCAGCGGCCCAGTGGCAACGCGATGAGTCGTTTCTGGCAGGTGCTGGTGGATGCCGGGTTTGTAGTCACGGTGCGTACGACCCGGGGCGACGATATTGCGGCGGCCTGCGGCCAACTGGTGGGGGAGGTGACAGACAGGACGCGGCGCAGTGAACGCCACCGGCGCAGGGCCAGCGAGACGGGAGCGCAGCTGGGGCATGCCTGACGAATCCGGGGTCGATGTGGCGCGCCGCGGGCTTCGCTATACCCTGGTCGCGTTGGCTCTAAGCGTGCTTGCCGCCTGCGTGACAACCCGGGAGAGCGTGTTCACCCAGCCCACCGCCCCCGATGAAGTGTTTACCCAGCGTGTAGACCTGGCACGCAAATATATCGGCGACGGCAACTGGGACGCCGCCAAACGTAACCTCAAGGTGGCGGCCTCGATCAACGACCGCAAGCCGGAAGTGCACGAGGCGTTTGCGCTGGTCTACCAGAGCACCGGCGAGGTCGAAATGGCCGAGGCCAGCTATGAGCGTGCCATTGCACTGGACAGCGATTTCTCCCGGGCACGTAACAATTACGGGGCATTTCTTTTTTCCCAGCAGCGTTTCCGGGAAGCCGAGCAGCAGCTGCAGGCCGTGGTGCGCGATACGCTTTATGAGTCCCGCCCCCGGGCCTTTATCAACCTTGGCCTGTGTCGGCTGGCGCTGGCCGACGACGAGGGCGCGGCCGAAGCGTTCACCCGGGCGCTCAGCATGCAGGGTAGTAGCCGCATCCCCCTGCTCGAGATGGCGCACCTGCGTTTCAAGGCGGGTGACTATCGAGCCGCAGATCAATACTATAAACGCTATCGTTCCGCGGTGCGCCGGCAGTCGCCCCGCGGCCTTTGGCTGGGTATCCGCCTCGCCGGGGCCATGGGAGACCGCGATGCCGAGGGCAGTTACGCACTCGCCTTGCGCAATCTATATCCGGACTCTGCGGAGTATGCGGCGTATCAGCGAAAGGCGGACGACTCGTGAACACGAATCAGGCACGTCGCCAGGCGTGTAAGGCAGGCAGGCTATGACAGCGACATCACCGATTCTCCGGCGCAAGAGCAGACAGATTCACGTGGGCAAGGTCGCGGTCGGGGGCGACGCACCCATCAGCGTGCAGAGCATGACCAACACTGAGACCTGTGACGTGGATGCGACCGTGGCGCAGATTCGCGCCCTGGAAGACGCCGGCGCCGATATCGTCCGCGTTTCGGTTCCGAGCATGGACGCCGCCGAGGCCTTCAGCCGAATCCGCCCGCAGGTTGCGGTACCGCTGGTGGCGGATATTCATTTCGACCACCGCATTGCACTCAAGGTCGCCGAGTATGGTGTGGACTGCCTGCGCATCAATCCCGGCAATATCGGGCGCGATGACAAGGTGCGCGAGGTGATCGACTGCGCGCGTGACAAGGGCATACCCATCCGTATCGGCGTTAATGCAGGTTCATTGGGCAAGGATCTGCAGCGCAAATACGGCGAGCCGACACCCGAGGCACTGGTGGAGTCCGCCATGCGCCATGTCGACATCCTCGACAAGTTCGATTACCCGGACTTCAAGGTCAGCGTCAAGGCGTCCGACGTGTTCATGGCGGTGGCCGCCTATCGGCTGCTGGCAAAGCAGATCGAGCAGCCGCTGCACCTCGGCATTACCGAGGCGGGCGGTCTTCGCGGCGGCACGGTGAAGTCCTCCGTGGGTCTTGGCATGCTGTTAATGGAGGGGATCGGCGATACCATTCGCATTTCTCTCGCCGCCGATCCGGTAGAGGAAATCAAGGTTGGCTTTTATATCCTCAAGAGCCTTAAGCTGCGCTCCAACGGAATCAACTTTATCGCCTGTCCAAGCTGCTCACGGCAGAACTTCGACGTCATCGGCACCATGAATGCGCTGGAGCAGCGTCTTGAAGATATCCGTACGCCGATGGATGTCGCCGTTATCGGCTGCATTGTCAATGGGCCGGGGGAGGCGCGCGAGGCGGATGTCGGCCTGACCGGGGCAACGCCAAGCAACCTGATCTACGTTGATGGTGAGCCGGATCACAAGGTCACCAATACCGATTTTCTCGACCACCTCGAGCAGGTTGTGCGCGAGCGTGCTGCCCGCATCGAGCGCAACAAGCCGGATCCAAAAAATCTGATTCTGAAGCAGACGGAATGACGTCAATCCGGGCCATACGCGGGATGAACGACATCCTGCCCGGCGAGTCTGTGGACTGGCGCTATCTCGAGTCAACCGCCGCGCGGGTTCTGGACAGCTTCGGTTACGACCAGGTGCGCCTGCCGCTGGTCGAGTACACGGAGCTCTTCAGCCGCTCTATCGGTGAGGTCACTGATATCGTAGAAAAGGAGATGTATACCTTCGACGACCGCAACGCCGAGAGCCTGACCCTGCGACCCGAGGGCACCGCGGGCTGCGTGCGGGCGGCAATACAGCATAACCTGCTGACAACGCCCTGCCGGCTGTGGTACGCCGGTCCAATGTTCCGTTACGAGCGCCCGCAGAAAGGGCGCCAACGCCAGTTCCAGCAGATCGGTGCGGAAGTGTTTGGCATCGCGACGCCGGATATCGATGCGGAGCTGATTATACTGCTGGCGCGCCTGTGGCGCGAGCTGGGTATCGCACCCGCCGTGTCCCTCGAGGTGAACTCAATCGGCAGCAGTGACAGCCGCGGGCGCTATCGCGAGGCCCTGGTGGCCTGGCTCGAAACCCGGCGCGACGAACTCGACGAAGACAGCCGGCGGCGCCTGGGCAGCAATCCCCTGCGTATCCTCGACAGCAAGAATCCGCAGACCCAGGCACTGCTGGATAGTGCACCCACGCTGCAGGCGTTTCTCGATGACGAGTCCAGGGATGACTTCCGGCGTCTTTGCGACCTGCTCGACGTGGCCGGGGTGGCGTGGCGGCACAACCCGCGACTGGTCCGCGGACTCGACTATTACAACAAGACAGTCTTTGAGTGGGTTACCGACCGGTTGGGTGCTCAGGGTACGGTGTGCGCGGGTGGCCGCTACGATGGCCTGGTGGAACAGCTGGGTGGGCGCGCGACGCCCGGTGTCGGTTTTGCCATGGGTGTGGAGCGACTGGTGCTGCTGCTGCGTGAGCTGCAGGTGAATCCGCCGGATGTTTGCGCCGATGTCTACGTGGTGACCGTGGGCGACGCCGCGCAGGATGTGGCGCTGCGCTGCGTGCAGTCCCTGCGGGACAGCGGGACGGCGGGACGCATAGAGCAGCACGCCGGTGGCGGTAGCTTGCGCAGCCAGATGAAAAAGGCCGATCGCAGCGGTGCGCGGGTGGCGCTCATCTGGGGGGAGGACGAGGTTGCGGGCAACAGCGTGACACTCAAGCAATTACGCGGGCAGAGCGGACAGCAGACGCTGCCGCTGTCCCAACTCGACAGCGCGCTAAGACAAGCCCTGGCGCGGGATAACGATTAGGAACAGTTGACGTGGAATCCTACAGAACGGAAGAAGAGCAGGTTGAAGCCATCAAGCGCTGGTGGGAGGACAACGGCCGCAACCTGATCATCGCGGTAGCCGTGGCACTGAGCCTCGGCTTTGGCTGGCAGGCCTGGCAGTCGAGTCGGCAGGAGCAGGCGCTGACGGCGTCCTCGGTATACCAGCGTATGCTCGAGGGGCTGGGCTCCGAGGCCCCGGAGGCTGCCGGTGGCGCGCGCTCCCTGGCAGGGCAGTTGAAGGCCGACTTTGGCAGTTCGGTCTATGCCCGGTTCGCCGCTCTGCACCTGGCCCGACTGGCGGTCGAGGATGGCGACCTGAGCCGCGCGGAATCGGAGCTGCGCTGGGTGGTTTCCAAGGCCGGGAAATCCAGCGACCTGTATCAGGTGGCGCAGCTGCGTCTGGCGCGCGTAACGGCAGCCATGGGCGAGGTGGAGCAGGCGCTTGAGATCCTGGATGGTGGCGCAAGCGGTGCCTACGCCGGTGCCTACGCTCTGGCACGGGGCGATATCCTGATGGCGGCGGATCGCCCCGAGGAGGCCGCTGATGCCTATGCCCTGGCGCGTTCAGGTCTTGAAAGCGGGCAGGCACCGCCGGTGCTCACGCAAAAGCTGCAGTATCTGAATCCCGTACCACCCGGCGTGGCAGAGCAATAAATCATGCATAGATTCAACCGAATGACGGCGGTTCTGCTGCTGTCTCTGTCATTGTCGGCCTGCAGTACTGTAAAAGGCTGGTTCAGTCTGGATGATGACGAGGACCCGCGTCGTCCCGCCGATCTGGTCGACTTTGAACCACAGGCAACACTCGAGCGACTCTGGTCGGTGAACGTCGGCAACGGACAGGGCAAGGGCCAGTATCGCCTGCAGCCAGTGGTCGCGGGCGATCTGATCTACGTGGCATCCAACGATGGACGGGTGGTCGCCGTCGAGCGCGACGGCGGTAGAAAACACTGGGAAAAGCGCCTGGACAAGTCGTTCTCGGGGGGCGTGGGCCTGCATGGTGATTCCCTGTTCCTCGGCACCGTCGACGGTGAACTGATGCGATTGTCGGCAGAGGATGGTGATGTTGTCTGGACGATACCGGTAAGCGGGGAAATCCTCGCGCCGCCCCAGGGTGACGGCCGGGTTGTCGTGGTGCAGACCTACGATGGCAAGCTGCAGGCCTACGATCACGACACCGCGAAACGGCTCTGGAGCTATGACAGCAATCTGCCGACATTGACTTTGCGCGGCACCGGCACGCCGATCCTCGCCGACGGCCGCGTGTTTGCCGGTTTCGCCACCGGTCGCGTGGTGGCCTTTGATGCCCGCAGCGGCAGCATCGAATGGGATGCCCGCGTCGCCATTCCACAGGGTCGTTCGGAAATAGAGCGTATCGTCGACATTGACGGCACGATGGCGCTGGTTGGCGATGAACTGTACGCAGCGAGCTATCAGGGCCGGATTGCGGCGATAGAGACGGGCAGCGGCAATCGCGTCTGGCAGAGAGACGTTTCCTCCTTTGCCGGCGTGTCCCAGGGCTTCAGCAACGTCTACGTCGCCGAGGATGACGGCAGCGTGAAGGCTTTCCTGCGCAATGGCCAGGGCCTGCGTTGGGAGCAGGACGCGCTGGCGTATCGGGAACTGTCGCGTCCGACGCCCGTGAGCAGCTATCTGGCGGTGGCTGATTTCGAGGGCTATCTGCACCTGCTGTCCCAGGTGGACGGCAGCTTCGTCGCACGCCTGAAGGTTGACGGTGACGGCGCGCGCGCCGATATGCACAGTGACGGGCGTATTCTTTACGTCTACGGCAACGGCGGGAAGCTCATGGCGTATGAGATCTCCGCCGGGGGCACATGATCGGTGCGTCCCGTCATCGCGCTGGTCGGTCGCCCCAACGTTGGCAAGTCGACCCTCTTCAATCAGCTCACCCGAAGTCGTGACGCACTGGTAGCCGATTTCCCCGGTCTCACGCGTGACCGGAAGTACGGTGAGGGTCGCAGCGGTGACCGGGCGTTCATGGTCATCGATACCGGCGGCCTCACCGGGGACGAGCACGGTATTGATGCACCCATGGCTAACCAGTCCATGGTCGCAATGGAGGAGGCCGACGTCATCCTGTTGCTGGTCGACGCCCGCGAGGGTCTTAACGGCGCCGACGAACTTATGGTCGAGGCGCTGCGACGTCGGGGCAAGGCATTTCACCTGGTCGTCAACAAGCTGGATGGGCTCGATGCCGCGGTCGCCAGCGGTGACTTTTACCGCCTGGGTGTCAGTCACCTGCACGGCATTGCCGCAAGCCAGGGGCGCGGTGTGCGGGCCCTGATCGAGAATGTGCTGGCCGATGTGCCCGACGATGGCTCCGCCGACGCTATGGCGGAGCGTGAGCACCGTATCCGGGTAGCCGTTATCGGGCGCCCTAACGTCGGTAAAAGCACGCTCATCAACCGGCTCCTGGGCGAAGAGCGCGTTGTGGTCTTCGATCAGCCCGGCACCACCCGGGACAGTATCTATATCGATTTCGAGCGCGACCAGCGCGCCTACACGCTGATCGACACGGCGGGGGTCCGACGGCGCAAGAACATCAGGGAAGTGGTGGAAAAGTTCTCTATCGTCAAGACCCTGCAGGCAGTGGACGATGCCCACGTGGTCGTTCTGCTTGTGGACGCCCACGAGGGGCTGGTCGACCAGGACCTCCACCTGCTTGGGCACTGCATTGAAGCGGGACGCGGCCTGGTTATCGCGGTCAACAAGTGGGATGGCCTGGAGCCCGATGCCCGGGAGCAGATCAGGAGCGAGCTCAACCGCCGCCTGCAGTTCGCCGACTACGCCGATACGCACTTCATCTCCGCCCTTCACGGCACCGGCGTCGGCCACCTGTATCGGTCGATAGACGCTGCCCATCGCTCGGCAACGCGCAAGCTGAACACTAATCAGCTCACGCGCATTCTCGAGGACGCGGTGGCTTCGCATGCGCCACCGATGGTCAATGGCCGGCGCATCAAGCTGCGCTATGCGCACGCCGGTGGCCGCAACCCGCCGCTGATCGTGATTCATGGCACGCAGACCGACAGCATATCCTCAAGCTACCAGCGTTTTCTGGAGAAGGCATTCACCCGCGAACTGCAGCTTGTGGGAACGCCAGTGCGAGTGGAGTTCCGCAGTGGCGAGAATCCCTACTCGGACCGTCGCAACCAGCTTACGCAGCGACAGGTGGCGCGCAAGCGGCGCATGATGGCCCATGTCAAGCAGGAAAAGAAGAAGCGCCAGCGTCGGAAGGGGCGCTGATCGGGAAGATCAATATTAACCTGTGCCGGTGTCCGGCTTGGGCGCTCAGGGGCGAAACGATCGAGGTCGTCGATAATATCCTTGTTACATTTATGTCGTGAATGTCAGGGATATAATCCATCTATTTCATTTATGGGTGTGCGGCGGCTAGACTGCGGACAGCATTTGCTCGCGCCGCGGCGCGGAGCAATTCAACTGGCTCTGGCATGTGAGGAACAATCATGGCGACTTTTCAGGAAACGACGGCGGAGTTCGCCCGGCTATGTGAGCAGCGGGGTGCGACCTGGAGTAATATTAACCCGGAATACGCGGCGCGCATGCGCCTACAGAACCGTTTCCGCACGGGGCTGGATATCGCGCGCTACACCTCAGACATCATGCGCGCCGACATGGTGGCCTACGACGCAGACAGTGCTGAATATACCCAGTCTCTGGGCTGCTGGCACGGCTTTATCGGTCAGCAGAAGCTGATGGCGATCAAGAAGCACCACGGCACGACCAGCAAGCGCTACCTCTACCTGTCGGGCTGGATGATTGCGGCCCTGCGCAGCGAGTTCGGTCCGCTGCCGGATCAGTCCATGCACGAGAAAACCACCGTACCCAGCCTGATCGAAGAGCTCTACACGTTCCTTCGGCAGGCGGATGCCCGCGAGCTCAACCACCTGTTCCGTGACCTGCAGGCGGCGCGCGATGAGGGCGACCAGGTGGCCGAAAAGCGCGTGCTGGATTCGATCGACAATTTCCAGACCCATGTCGTACCGATTATTGCCGATATCGATGCCGGCTTTGGCAATGAAGAGGCGACCTACCTGTTGGCCAAGAAAATGATCGAGGCGGGCGCCTGTGCCCTTCAGGTAGAGAATCAGGTGTCGGATGCCAAGCAGTGTGGGCATCAGGACGGCAAGGTGACGGTACCTCACGAGGACTTCCTGTCCAAGATCAACGCCATTCGCTACGCCTTCCTCGAGCTGGGCGTACCCAACGGCGTGATTGTTGCACGCACGGATTCTCTCGGCGCGGGGCTGACACAGAAAATCCCCGTCTCCCGTGAGCCCGGCGACCTCGCATCGCAATACAACGCCTTCCTCGAGACGGAGGACGTGCAGTCGGCGGATGACGTCAACGAGGGTGACGTCGTGATCAAGAAAGACGGCAAACTGGTGCGTCCGGTGCGGCTCCAGAACGGTCTGTACCGCTTCAAGCCCGGAACCGGTGAGGCCAGGGTTATTCTCGACTGCATCACCAGCCTGCAGCACGGTGCAGACCTGCTGTGGATCGAGACGGAAAAACCCCATGTGGGACAGATCGGAGCCATGGTCGACGCCATCCGGAGTCAGGTGCCGGACGCCAAACTGGTCTACAACAATTCGCCGTCCTTCAACTGGACGCTGAGTTTCCGCCAGCAGGTGTTCGATGCCTGGCAGGAAGACGGTCGCGATGTCTCCGCCTATGAGCGCGATGCGCTGATGGGCGTCGAGTACGATACGACGGATCTGGCGCAGGAGGCGGACCGCTGGATCCAGGCGTTCCAGTCCAGGGCATCGGCCGAGGCGGGTATCTTCCACCACCTGATCACGTTGCCCACGTACCACACGGCGGCGCTGTCAACGGACAATCTGGCGCGTGGATACTTTGGCGAGCAAGGAATGCTGGCCTACGTTGAAGGTGTGCAGCGCAAGGAAATCCGTGAAGGCATTGCCTGTGTCAGGCACCAGGATATGGCCGGCTCCAATATCGGCGATGACCACAAGGAGTATTTCTCCGGGGAGCAGGCACTCAAGGCCGGCGGCAAGGACAACACGATGAACCAGTTCGGGTGATCGCGTTGCCAGAAACGAAAAAGGGCGGGATTACCGCCCTTTTTTGTGTCCGCCGCGTCAGGCCTGATGCGACGCCTGCCCCGGAGGTGGCGGGATATCCCGGAACGGCTCGTCGATGTCCGCGGCGGGCAGGGTGAACCACCGGGCGCCATCGTCGGTAACGTGAAAATGGTCCTCCAGGCGAACACCGAAATGACCGGGAACGCAGATCATCGGCTCATTGCTGAAGCACATACCCGTTGCCAGCGGCGTGTCGTCATTGCGAACGAGGTACGGCGCCTCATGGATGTCCAGGCCAATCCCGTGGCCCGTGCGGTGCGGTAGTCCCGGCAGCTGGTAATCGGGTCCCATCCCCGCGCCTTCGATCACGCCGCGCGCAGCAGCGTCGATCGTCCCGCAGGGCTTGCCCGGCGCGACCGCTGCGAACGCGGCCTGCTGCGCCGCCTTTTCGACCGCCCACACCTCGCGTTGGTGGTCGGTCGGTTCGCCAAAGACATAGCTGCGCGTGATGTCCGATATGTAGCCTTCCACCTGGCAGCCGGTGTCGATCAGCACCATATCGCCGTCCTCGAGTGCTTTCGGCCGCGCGACGCCGTGGGGATACGCACTGTCCGGGCCGAACAGTACGATGCAGAAGTAGGAGCCTGCCGTGCCCGCCGCACGGTGGGCCGCGTGAATGAACTCCTGCACTTCGTTTGTGGTGATCCCCGGGTGCAGTATGCGCGCTGTGTGGCGATGTATCTGCAGCGTAATGTCCTTGGCGCGCTGCATCAGGGCCAGCTCTGCGTCGCTCTTGCAGGCGCGACAGCTGAAGGTGAGATCGGTCGCCGCGCGCAGCCGGGTGTCGGGCAGTGCCCGCGAGAGACCGTCGACCAGGAAAAACGGCGCGGATTCGTCCACAAGCAGCGTCTCGGGCGCGTGGTTGTTGTCGCCGACCAGTCCTGCCACCAGTAGATAAGGGTCCTCATGCTCTTCCCAGCAGTGCAGCTCACCCTCGAGGACCATAAAACCTTTCAGTGTGTTGCGTTCAAATGCCGGGGCAATGTAGTGCAGGTCGCCGCCGGCGGTGAGTATCGCGCCGACCAGCCGTTCACTCGGGGGCCAGGGGGTACCCGTAAAGTAGCGCAGGTTGGTGCCGGCATTCAAATAGAGCGCCGCGGCTTTGTTGTCGGCAAGCAGGTCCGTCGCGCGCTGCAGTCTCGCCCGGTACTCGCTTTGTGCAACCGGCTGGATGCCGTTAAGCATGGGTCGGATTGCCGCAAGCTCGATTGCCGCGTCACTGCCGCCAACCCCGTTTGTCATCTTGATCTCCCCTATCTGCCTGTCGCCCGTGTTACGCATGATAACAGGACTGTTCCCACGATGGTTTTCCGGCCGGGGTCGCTTGCCTATACTCGTCACGCGCCGAAGGCACTGCACAACACGCAGTCCTGCGTCGGGGATGATAAGCTGCGGGTGTTGCCCCAACTGGAGAAGAACGGATGAATCAGACGGTCAATAACATCATTATGAACCGAGACGCCGCCGACGAT
>JBHEPQ010000324.1:0-12264 GCA_046260215.1 Chromatocurvus sp. | reverse complement strand
CTGCGTATAGAGAAGAAACAGGCCGAGGGCGAGCAACACATCGCCAACGCGGGTCACCAGGAAGGCCTTGCGCGCGGCGGCGCCGTTGGCCCGGTCCCGGTACCAGTGGCCGATGAGCAGGTAGGAGCACATACCCACCCCTTCCCAGCCCAGGTAGAGCAGGAGCAGGTTGTCCGCCATGACCAGCAAGAGCATGGCGGCAACGAACAGGTTCATGGCGGCAAAGTAGCGCGCAAAACCATCGTCCCCGGCCATGAACTCCAGCGAGTAAAGGTGGATGAAGAATCCGACACCGGTGATCACCGCCATCATCACCACCGTCAGGCCATCGATGTGGAAGGCGATACGTGGTGCCAGGTCGCCCACTTCGAACCAGGTCCAGAGCACGACTTCCCGGGCGCCGTCCCCGCCCAGCCAGGTCTGGGCCCCGAGCGCGACGCAAAGTGCGGCCAGCCCGACGCTGCCGATACCGATCCTGCCGACCGTGCGCGGGGCCAGGCGACCGCCAAGGAGCATGAGCAGCACCGCGCCCGCCAGGGGCAGCGCCGGTACCAGTGCGGCCAGGGCATTCATCGGCGCAGATCCCGGACCGCGTCCATGTCGAGGCTGTGGAAACGCCGCTGCACCTGCAGCAGCAGCGCCAGGCCCACGGCCACCTCGGCGGCGGCGACCGCCAGTATGAGCAGGTACATGACCTGCCCATCGGCGGCCGCAAAACGCGCCCCGCCGGCGATGAAGGCCAGCGCCGCAGCGTTCAGCATCACCTCCAGGGACATGAGCATGAACAGCAGGTTGCGCCGCAGCAGCAGGCCGCCGAGTCCGCAGCAGAACAGCAGCGCCGCCACGGCGAGGACGTGCTCCAGGGGCACGACAACGGCGCTCACGGTGCGCCCCCGTCAGCCCTTGCCGAGAAGCGTCGCGCGATGTGGTAGGCACCGACCAGCGCCGCCAGCAGCAGCATGGACGCAATCTCCACGGCGAGCACGTAAGGGCCGTACAGCGCCAGGCCCACCATTTTGGGTGGCACCGCCGCGCCGGCGAGCCGTGCATCGCCGTACTGCATGGCCAGCAGCAGCTGGACCAGAAGAATACCGGCGACCAGCCCGGGGGCTATCCAGCTGACGCCGTCGAGCCAGGCGCGCTCGCGTTCCACCCCGGCGGCGCCCAGGTTCAGCATCATCACCACGAACACGAACAGCACCATGATGGCACCGGCATAGATGAGCACCTGCAGTGCCGCGGCAAAGGGAGCGCCCAGCAGAAAGAACAGCACCGCCACCGCGAGCAGGGACAGTATGAGCCAGACCAGACCGTGGGCGGCGTTGGCGCGCGTCAGGGCCAGCAGCGTCGCGGCAACGGCAATCGCACTGCTAAGGTAAAACACCACGGTCGTCAGCATGCCAACTGGCTCCTGCCCTTCATGACAGAGCTCTCATCGCACGACCCTCATCGCAGGGCCCTCATGCAGACCCCTCGTCGCAGATGCCTCACGGCAGCAGGCTCCGCACGTCCACCGGCGGCGCCTCGTTCTGCGCCTCGCCCTTGTCCTTGCCGGCGATGGCCATGCCCGCGACGCGGTAGAAGTTGTAGCCCTTGTGCTTGCCCTCCCCGGCGATCAGCAGGTGTTCTTTTTCATAGACCATGCTCTGGCGCTCGTACTCGCACATCTCGACATCCGGCGTCAGCTGGATGGCGGCCGTCGGGCAGGCCTCCTCGCAGAAGCCGCACATGATGCAGCGGGAGAAATTGATGCGGAAGAACTCGGGGTACCAGCGCCCGTCCTCTTCCCGGGTTGTCTGCTGCAGCGCGATGCAGTCCACCGGGCAGGCGACGGCGCACAGGTTGCAGGCGACACAGCGCTCCTCGCCGTCCGGGTCGCGGGTGAGAACGATACGGCCGCGGTAGCGCGGTGCCAGATAGGGTTTCTCCTCCGGGTATTGCACGGTCTCGGCGCGCGTAAAGGTATGAGCAAGAATGGTGCGGATGGTGCGCAGTTGACTGGCCAGCGCCTTGAGCATGGCTACCCCCTCAATGCCAGCGCGACAGCGCCGGTCAGCAGCAGATTGATGAGCGTCAGCGGCAGCATGTACTTCCAGCCATAGATCATGAGCTGGTCGTAGCGCGGCCTTGGCAGAGACGCGCGCAGCAGGATGAAAAAGCAGATCAGCAGAAACACTTTGAGGAAAAACCAGACCACCGGCGGCAGCCAGGGGCCGAGCCAGCCGCCGAAGAACAGCACAGTCATCATGCAGCAGATGAGCATGAGGCCCAGGTACTCGCCGAGCATGAACATCGCGAACTTCATGCCGCCGTACTCGGTGTGAAAGCCCGCCGTCAGCTCGTGCTCCGCCTCCGGCAGGTCAAACGGCAGGCGGTGGCTTTCGGCGATACCGGCAATCGTGAAAGTGATCAGCCCCAGGACCTGCGGCACGCAGTACCAGAGATCGCGCTGTGACTCGACGATATCGCGCAGGCTGAAGCTGCCCGCGAGCATGACCACACCCATCAGCGACAGGCCCATGAACACCTCGTAGCTGACCATCTGCGCGGCGCTGCGCAGCCCACCGAGGAGCGCGTACTTGTTGTTTGAGGCCAGGCCGCCAAGAAGCACACTGTAGACCGCGAGGGAGGTCATGGCGAGAAAGAACAGCAGGCCGATGTTGAGATCGAGCACCTGCAGCCCCGGTGCAAAGGGCACGGCGGCAAAGCCCAGCAGCATGACGAAAACGATACTCACCGGTGCCAGGATGAACAGAAAGCGGTCGGCGAAGGGCGGCACCCAGTCGTCCTTGCTTACCAGCTTGAGCATGTCGGCGGCGATCTGGCCGATGCCCAGCGGGCCGAGGCGGTTGGGCCCGTAGCGGTCCTGCCAGACGCCAAGCAGGCGGCGCTCGAACCAGGTCAGGAAGGCCGCCCCGGCGACGCCGCCGCTGATCAGGAACAAGCCCCAGAGCATGCTCTGCAGCTCAGCCATGGGCGTCTCCACTGCGGGCGATAATTCCCGCATCGCTGCGGCGCCAGTCGGCCGCACGCGCCAGGGTTACCCGCGTACCGGGCGCCAGGTCTTCACAGCCGGCCAGCCCCAGGCTGTAGCCGGCGCAAGCGCTCACCAACGCCGGGTCGATGCGTACTTCGAGGCCAGGGCCGGCGTCGCCGACGCGCACGCCATCGCCCGCGGCGACGCCGAGCGTCGCCGCAGCGGACGGCGCCAGGCTGAGAAACGCGGCGGGGACCAGTTCGCACACGCCGGGGCTGAGTGCCGAGAGCGGCTCACTGCCGAACAGCACCGGCTGCGGCACGAGCTGCCAGCCGTTACCGGCGTCCGACTCCGCCTCCGCCGGCGATGGCGATGGCGATGGCGATGGCGATACAATCGCGGCCGCAACGGGCTCCGACAGCTCGCCAGCGCCCCCGTCGAGGAGGCGCACACCGGCGGGCCCGCCGCGCAGCGGGCCGCCCGACTCGGTCTGGAACTTGTGCAGCGCCTGGTTCGAGTTCCAGCCCGGGGCCCAGACGAAGGGCAGCAGTGCACCGGATTCGCCGTTGTTGAACCCCTCCATGCTGTAGGCCAGGGGTGATTCCGCATCCTGCGGCTGCTGCGGCTCGTGCACGGAAATGTGCGCACGCATGGCCGTGCGCCCGCTGTAACGCTCCGGCTGGCGCGGCACGCGGGCGCCAGCGCTGCGATAGTCGCGTCCCGGGGCCGCCGCTGCCAGGCCCGCGAGGGCCGGTGCCGAGGCGGCGCAGGCGGCCATCACATCGTCGAAATGCCGCAGCGCCTGCCAGCGCTCCTCGCCCTGCGCCTGCAGCAGTGACAGCAGCCAGTGCCAGGCAGGATGGCGCGCCTCACGCGGCGCGTACACCGGGAAATGGCGCTGGGCACGCCCCTCGAGACTGACCAGGGTGCCCTCGCTTTCGAGCTGGCTGGCGGTCGACAATACCAGTCCCGCGGCGCTGGCGGTCGGCGTATCCAGGCAGTCGAGAACGATCACCTCGCGGAACGCAGCGAGCAGTGCCTCGATCTCCGCCCGCGAACCGCGCCGAAACAGGTCGTTCTCCAGCACCAGCAGCGTGCTCAGCTCGCCGGCCTCGGCGCGCCGGCGCAGCGCCACCAGGTCCGGCGCCGCCGGGCCGTGCAGCAGGGCCTGCCCGAGGCTGTTCGCCTCCGGCACAATGAGCGAGAGCATCGCCGCAGCATGTTTATAGGCTTTATCGACGCCCTCATTGGCACCCTGGCTGGCGTCCTCACTGCTGCGGGTAGCGTCGGTCGGGGGGAAGGCGGGAGCTGCAAGCGCAGCAGCGACAGCGTGCGCCGCGTCGAGCAGGCGCGGCTCCCCAAGCGTCGTACCAGCGATCACCAGTGGGCGCCTGGCAGCCGCAAGGGCCGCGGCGACCTCGGCGACCCGGCCCGGCGCGTCGTGAACGGGCGCACCGCGCAACGAGGCCGCCAGCGCCTCGCCAAAGGCGGCGATGGCTGCCGGCGCGAGATGTATGCAGTCACTGGCCACGTCATCGAGGCGCGTGCTGCCGGGTGCAACGATGAACAGCGGGCTGCGCAGATCCTGGGCCAGATTGCGGATCGCCCCGTCCTGCCACGGCTGCAGGCCGATCCCGGCGGCGCGCTCAAAGGCGGCGTTGCGCACGCTCTGGCGCAGCGCCAGCGCCAGCCGCGGCGCGCTGGCGGTAACATCCTCGCCGAGCACCAGCACGCAGTCCGCCGCCTCGATCGCCTCGAGGTCGGGCACCCGCGCCGGCCCGGAGCGCAGCAGGGCCAGGGCGCGATCCACCAGGGGCTGCTCGTGGCAGGCCAGTCCCGGCGCGCAGTTGTCGGCACCGACCAGTTCGCGCAGCAGGTAGTTGCTCTCTACCGACGCCCGCGGCGAACCGATTCCGGCGACTCCGCCGGCGGCGAGTCGCTCGGTGGCAACCGCCAGGGCGCGCTCGCGGTCGATGGCGTCGAAGCGCCCGTCGTCACCGCGCAGCCCTGGGTAGTCGAGCCGGGCGTCGCCGTTCACCCAACCCTGGCCGTAGCGGCCGCGGTCGCAGAGAAAATAGCCGTTGACCGCTGAGTTGAAGCGGTTGTGCACGCGCTTCAGGCGCCCGTAGCGCTCGCCGGGAAAGGTATTGCAGCCCACCGCGCAGCCCGCGCACACGGAAGGCGCCGACTGCAGGTCCCACTTGCGGGTGTAATCACCGAGCAGCGTGCGATCCGTGAACACGCCCGTGGGGCACACCTCGACCAGGTTGCCGGCGAACTCGCTCTCGAGGACGCCGTCCTCGTGGCGGCCGAAATACACCCGGTCACGCGAGGCCAGCGCCGCCAGGTCGGTACCGCCGGCGTAGTCGCGGTAAAAACGTGTGCAGCGGTAACAGGTAATGCAGCGGTTCATTTCATGGTGCACCAGCGGGCCCAGGTACTGGTTGCGGAAGGTCTGCTTGCTGCCGCGGTAGCGCCGGTCGCGATGGCCGGTCATCACGGTCATATCCTGCAGGTGACACTCGCCGCCCTCGGAGCACACCGGGCAGTCATGCGGGTGGTTGATCATGAGAGTTTCCACCACCGCGCGGCGGAACCCGCCGGCGCGGTCGCCGGCGAGGGAGAAGCGCGCGCCGTCTGCGACCGCGGTCATGCAGCCCATGACAATGCGCCCGCGATCGTCGTCTGCATCCTGGTATTGCACTACCGCGCACTGGCGACAGGCACCCACCGAGCCCATAGCCGGGTGCCAGCAGAAATACGGCAGATCAAGACCAAGAGACAGACAGGACTCGAGCAGATTCCTGCCTGCCTCGACCTCGTAGGCGACGCCATCGATATGGATCATGGCCATCAGTGCGCTCCCTCCCCGGTCCAGGGGCAGCTGCCCTTGAGATGCGCCTCGAAGTCGTCGCGAAAATACTTCAGCCCGCTATTCACCGGCCCCATGGCGCCCGGCGCGAGGGCACAGTGGGTGTTGCCCGGCGAACCGATATAGTCCACCTGGAAAGCCAGTGTGTCGAGGTCCTCGGCGCGGCCGTGCCCCGCCTCGAGGTCCGCGAGAATGCGGGTGGTCCAGGGCAGACCCTCGCGACAGGGCGTACAGAAGCCGCAGGACTCCTGGGCGAAGAAAGTCGACAGGTTGTGCACGAAACCCACGGGGCAGGTGCGGTCGTCGAGCACGATCATGGTGCCGGTCCCCAGGCGACTGCCGGCACGGGCGACGCTGGCGTAGTCCAGCGGCACGTCGAGGTGCTCCTCGATCAGGAAGTCCGTGGAGCCACCCCCGGGGAGAAACCCGCGCAGACGGTAGCCGTCGCGCATGCCGCCGGCGTGCTCCTCGAGAATCTCACGCGCCGTGGTGCCGATGGGCAGCTCCCAGCAGCCGGGCCTGTTGACGCGTCCGCTGAAGCCATACAGCTTGGTGCCGCTGTCCTCGCCGCGACCGAGGCCGCGGTACCAGTCGGCGCCCCAGGCGAGAATGTGCGGCACATTGCACAGGGTCTCGACGTTGTTGACGATGGTCGGTCGCCCCCAGAGTCCACTGACCTGCGGGAACGGCGGCTTTGCCCGCGGGATGGCACGCTTGCCCTCGAGGGCGCTGATCAGGGCGGTTTCCTCGCCGCAGATGTAGCGGCCGGCGCTCACGTGCACATGCATGTCGAGGCTGTAGCCCGAACCCAGAATGTTTTCGCCGAGATAACCGCGCGCCCGCGCGGCCGCGATGGTCTCCCGCAGCAGGTGGGCGGCGTACACGTACTCGCCGCGGATGAACACGTAGGCGATATCGGCGTCGATGGTGTAGGCGGCGAGGATCATGCCCTCGATAAGCTGGTGCGGATCGCACTCCATCAGGAGCCGGTCCTTGAAGGTGCCCGGCTCCATCTCGTCCGCGTTGCAGATCAGGTAGCGGTGCCCGGGTCCGCTATCCTCGCGGCCGGGAACGAACTTCCACTTGGTGCCGGTGGGAAAACCCGCGCCGCCGCGCCCGCGCAGGCCCGAGTCGATGACGGCCTGCAGGCACTCGGACGGCGCGCGCTGGCCGACGCTCGCGCGCAGCGCGGCGTAACCGCCGTTCTCCTCGTAGGCCTCGATATCCACCGGGCGACGGTCGGGCGCGATATTGCGTGTCAGCGGCCGGGACGGGGGCGTATCAGGCGTCATCGGCATCCTCCCCGGCAAGCAGTTGCGCCAGTCCCGCGTCGTCCACCCGCGTGTGCAGTGCGTCGCCGAGCATGAGCACCGGCGCACGGTCGCAGGCGCCGAGGCACTGCACCGGCAGCAACGTGAAACGGCCGTCGGCGCTGGTTTCCCCCGGCGCGATACCGAGCCGGGCCCCGATGCCCTCACGGACGCGATCGCAGCCCTCGATCCAGCAGCTCACGGAATTGCATAGCAGGATCACGCGCTCACCCACCGGACGGCGGAAAATCAGGTTGTAGAAGGTTGCCACACCCTCGAGCTCGTCCGCGGCCATATCGAGGTACCGGGCCACAGCGCGCAGGCTGGCGTCGGAGACCCAGCCGCGCTGCGCCTGCACGATGCGCAGCGCATCGATGGCCGCCGCCGACCGATAGGGCAGATGCGCCAGCTCCGCGTCAATGGCCGTGCGCTCGGTCTCGCTCAGCGTTGCCAGCAGGTTCTCGGGCGCGTCGCTGTGCATGCTGTCAGCCACCATTAGCGGTCCACGTCCGCCATGACGAAATCGATGCTGGCGATAATCGCGATCAGGTCGGGCACCATCAGCCCGCGGGATATCAGCGGAATCTGCTGTAACGCAGCGAAAGACGGCGTGCGGATGCGCGTGCGGTAGGCGCCGCTGCCGCCGTCGCTGACCAGGTGATAGCTGTTGATGCCCTTGGTCGCCTCAATGGGCACACAGGCTTCGCCCGCCGGCACCACCGGCCCCCAGCTGACATTGACGAAGTGATGGATGAGTGTCTCGATATCGTTGAGCATGCCCTCCCGTGGCGGCGGCGTGGTCAGGCGGTGCTCGCTCTTCACCGGGCCCTCGGGCATGTTGTCGAGACACTGGCGGATGATGCGCAGGCTCTGGCGCATCTCCTCGACGCGCATCAGTGCGCGGTCGTAGCAGTCGCCGCGGTGACCCACGGGGACCTCGAAGTCGAAATCCTCGTAGCCGGCGTAGGGCCGGTCACGGCGCAGATCGAAATCATACCCCGTGGCGCGCAGGCTGGGACCGGTGATACCCCAGGCGATCGCCTCCTCGGCGCTGTAGCTGCCGATATCCACCGTGCGCTGGCGCAGGATTGAGTTATCCATGGCCATTTTCTGGTAGTGGTCCAGGCGCGCCGGCATGCTGTCGATGAACTCGCGCAGCATGCGGTCCCAGCCCCGCGGCAGATCCGCGGCGAGGCCGCCGATACGGAACCAGGACGGGTGCATGCGCGCGCCAGTGATGGCCTCGACGACTGCAAACAGGCGCTCGCGGTCGGCAAACATGTAGAACACCGGCGACATCTGCCCGATGTCCTGTATAAAGGTGCCGTAGAAAACCAGGTGGCTGGAGATGCGGAACAGCTCCGCCAGCATGATGCGGATGACCCGCGCCCGCGGCGGCACCTCGATGCCGGCGAGCTTTTCCACGGATAACACATAGGCGAGGTTGTTCATGACCCCGGCCACGTAGTCGATACGGTCCGTGTAGGGTATGTAGGTATGCCAGCTCTGGCGCTCGCCCATTTTCTCGGCGCCGCGGTGGTGGTAGCCGATATCCGGCACCGCGTCGACGATCACCTCGCCGTCGAGCTGCAGGGCAATGCGGAATACACCGTGCACCGACGGGTGGTTCGGCCCCAGGTTGAGGAACAGAAACTCGGCATCCTCGCTCGCCGGCGCCATGCCCCATTCTTCCGGGCGAAAGCGCAATGCCTCCTGCTCGATCGCCTGCTTCTCGTCGTCGAGGCTGAAGGGTTCGAGCTCGGTGGCACGGGCCGGATGATCCTTGCGCAGCGCGTGACCCTGCCAGGTGGGTGGCAGGATAATCCGGCGCAGGTTGGGGTGGCCACTGAACTCGACGCCGAACATGTCCCAGGCCTCGCGCTCGTACCAGTTGGCGTTCGGCCACACCGGCATCGCCGAGGGCAGCACCGGATCGTCCAGCGACACCGCCGCCTTCACCCGCAGTTCGCGGCAGCCATCGGGATTGAACAGGTGATATACGACAGTGAAGTCCACAGCCGCCGCCTGGCGGTGCTGGCGCTGACGCTCGTCGATGGCAAACAGATCCAGCAGCATGGGGTAGTCACGGTGCGCCTCGCGCAGCACTGCCAGCAGCTGCTCACGCGGCACCCAGACGGTGGGCGTGCCGTCCGCGCAGGGCTGCCCGGTGAGCGATTCGGTGTCGAGGCGCTCGGCCAGCCTGTGGAAGATCGCCTGCTCCTGAGCGACTACCGATTCCACCATGCGGCCTCCTCGCGCGCCTACACGTCGTCGGGACTGCGCAGGTCCCGCACCCGGTTGCGCTGTTCCTGCAGCCGGTCCCGGTGCACTGGCATGGCGGGCCGCTCGACGGGCATTTCGCCGCCTTTCTCGACACGCGTCTCGCCAACGGTCCAGCCCAGGGGCCGGCGCTCGCGGCCAATGGCCTCCTGCAGCATGATCAGGCCCTGCAGCAGCGCCTCCGGCCGCGGCGGGCAGCCCGGCACGTACACGTCTACCGGAATGAACTTGTCGACACCCTGGACGACACTGTAGATGTCGTACATGCCGCCAGAGTTGGCGCAGGAGCCCATGGAGATGATCCAGCGCGGCTCCAGCAGCTGGTCGTACAGGTGCTGGACCACCGGCGCCATCTTGCGGAACACGGTACCGGAGATGACCATCAGGTCCGCCTGGCGCGGCGTGGCGCGGATAACCTCGGCGCCGAAGCGGGCGATATCGTGGCGGCTGGTGAACGCAGTGGCCATCTCGACGTAGCAGCACGAGAGGCCGAAGTTGAAGGGCCACAGTGAATTCGCCCGCCCCCAGGCGATGAGGTCTTCAAGCCGCGCAAACATGACGTTGCGCTGTATCTGCTCCGCCATATTCGCCGTGGCGGCGCCGGGAGACGCGCCCTGGCCGCTGGCTATCAGATCCTCAGGCCGGGTCAGGTTCCACTGCATCAGTCGACCTGTCCCAGTTCCCAGGGCCGCGCCGGCGCCCGGCGCCGGTTGCCCCAGTCGAGCACTCCGCAGCGCAGGGCGTAGACCAGGGCAGCGAGAAGAATGACGATAAATACCGCGGCGCTGGCAAAGCCGGCCCAGCCGAGTTCGAGGACGGCGATGGCCCAGGCGAACAGGAACACGGTTTCAAGATCGAAAAGGACAAACAGAATCGCCACAAGATAGAAATCCACGGAGAAACGAATCTGCGCCGAGCCCACCGGGAGCACGCCGGACTCGAAAGGGGTGTTGGTCGCGCTGTTCGCGCGGTGGCGGCCGAGAAGCCTGGCGGCAGCGAGCATCGTGAACACGAGTGCGCCAATCCCGGCCAGGTAGACAAGAAAAGGCCACAGCGCCGGCGCAGCGTCAGTCACTGCGTGGTGTCCCCGCCGCAACCACGAAGATTCGGGGCGCACAGCGGCGTTCCGGAAAATCTGCGAAACCGGGTATCACCAAAACCCTCGGCACTGTTTTATGTTTCTTATCAATGCATTATCTCTGCGATACTTCGCTAGGAAACCGACGCGACTGCGAACTTTATGGTGCGATATCGATGTCTGTTTCTATTCTTCGATTCTTCGATTCTTCGATTCTTCTACTCTTTTACTATATATTCTGCTTTATAGTCATTTTCTGCGTTGTGCTCATTCCATTCGCCGCGCATGCGTCATATTTGCGTGTCCCGCCGACCCATTTATTCGCGGCGACGGTAAAGAGCCTAGACCCGCCACCGGTCAAACGCAAGGCGCTCGTCTCGCCGGAGGCGCTGCTGAGGGTCACGAACAGTGGGTTGGAGTTCTCCACGCGGCCGTGGCTAGCGCTTGTACTGCGTCGGGCAGTATCCTCGGCTGACCGCAGGATCGCGCCGAGCGCGGTGTTTTGTCTTTCGACCGCTGACCCGTGCGCGCCACAGGCGGAACGATCCGGGCTTCAGGCTGCGGCGCATCAGCCTTATCACTGCCGCCTCGTCCAGCCCGTACAAGGTCTTGATCGCTTCAAAGGGTGTGCGATCCTCCCAGGCCATTTCAATAATACGCGAGGTGTCTGCGCCCGATAAACTCTTCACAAGGATGCTCCAGGGTTGCTACGTCATGAATACAGTGTGGAGGTCGTACTTTCAAAAGGGCGTCAGTGTAAATGATCGACTCATGTCAGACAGCGACTCTTTCACGATCAAAAATAATGAACCGGTCTCCCATCAATCGCGCAATCCCCAATCGCGCGGGTGATGGGAGGTAGGGCGGCCTGAATGCGCTATAGTTAAAGGAGTGATTATATTTGGCATGAGGAAGCGTCAGGCAATATGAGAATTCATGAGCTTTACCACCCGAGTCAGGAAGAGCGCGCCCGGCAGGCGTTCGTAGGCGCGATGAAGGCAGCCATCAACCAAACGCTCGAGCCGGCGCTTACCGCGCGTTACGATAACGAGCTCCTGCCGCGCCATATTGCGGCGGGCGGCGAGCCCCCTGACGATCGCGATGCGGCGCGCATTCTGTTCGAGCCGGACCCGCTGTTCCAGCTCTGGGGATCACTTACCTACACCTCCCAGGATCGACTGTGGGAAACCTGCGGTGAGGCGATATCGAGACTACGTCCGGGATTTGAGTCGCGGGCTGCGCGGATTGAGGCCGATGACGAACGGCTTGGCAGTCTGTCCCTGGAACCGGGACTGCAAAAGCCCGAACCCATCAATTCGGTACACGTCCACCGCCAGCCCGGCGGCTATTTCCTCGGGGATGACAGTGCCGATCTAACTGCAGCGCTATGGTATATGGCAACCGTCGAAATCTACCGCGGTGCCAAGGGCTTCCGTACGACCGACAATGGCAGTACCGAGGCCGGCCTGCAGTTCGCGGCCATGGTGCGTGATTTCGACGCCGATCTCGCTCCGAAGCGGATTCTGGACATCGGCTGTGGCGTCGGGCACATGGCCATCGGCCTCAAGCAGGCATGGCCAGACGCGGAGGTCCACGGAGTTGATCTGTCCGGCTCCTTCGTACGAGCCGGCCACCTGTGGGCCGAGGACATGGGAATTCCGGTGCATTTCCACCAGGCCGATGCGCGCAACACGGGCCTTGAGTCCGGGAGCTTCGACCTTATTGTCTCACAGATTCTGTTCCACGA
>JBHEPQ010000321.1:0-12585 GCA_046260215.1 Chromatocurvus sp. | reverse complement strand
GTATAACACGCTCCATGGGGCGTGCACCCATGCGCTCGTCATAGCCTTTTTCCACCAGCCAGAGACGCGCATCCTCATCCACGTCCAGCGTTACCCGCTTTTCATCCAGCTGGCCCTGCAGCTCGGCGATGAATTTGTCGACGACGGTAAGGATGGTGTCTTCACCAAGCGGTTCGAACTGTACGATGCTGTCGAGCCGGTTGCGGAATTCCGGCGTGAACATGCGCGTAATCGCCTCCATACCATCGCTGCTGTGATCCTGCGTGGTGAAACCAATGCTGCGCCGGCTCATGCTCTCAGCACCGGCGTTGGTGGTCATGACCAGGATCACATTACGGAAGTCAGCCTTGCGTCCGTTGTTGTCGGTCAGGGTGCCGTGATCCATCACCTGCAGCAGCAGGTTGTATACCTCAGGATGAGCCTTTTCGATCTCGTCGAGCAGGACCACGCAATGAGGATGCTTGGTAATCTGTTCGGTCAGCAAGCCACCCTGGTCAAAGCCGACATAGCCGGGAGGCGCACCGATCAGGCGGGATACGGTGTGTCGCTCCATGTACTCGGACATGTCAAAGCGAATCAGCTCGAGGCCCAGAATGCGCGCCAGCTGTCGGGTAACCTCGGTCTTGCCGACACCCGTAGGACCGGCGAGCAGAAATGATCCGATGGGCTTGTCACCCCCCCGCAAGCCTGCACGCGCCATCTTGATAGAAGTGGAGAGGCTGGAAACCGCACGATCCTGGCCAAAAACGACCATGCGCAGGTTACTCTCGAGCTTCTGCAGGATCTCCTTGTCATTGCTGCTGACGGTTTTTGTCGGAATGCGCGCAATTTTCGCAATAACGGCCTCGATATCGTTCTTGCCGATGACTTTCTTGCGTTTCGACGGTGCCTGCAATTGCTGATACGCCCCGGCCTCATCGATCACGTCGATGGCCTTGTCCGGCAGAAATCGATCGGTGATATAGCGAGCAGACAGATCGGTCGCCGTGCGCAGTGCGTTGTCGGTATAGCGCAGGCCGTGATGCTGCTCAAATCGCGACTTGAGCCCCTTGAGAATCTTGTACGCATCCTCCGGGCTGGGTTCCATCACATCTATCTTCTGGAAGCGGCGGCTCAGCGCCTTGTCCTTGTCGAAGATACCGCGATACTCCTGAAACGTGGTAGAGCCGATGCACTTCAGCTTGCCCGAAGTCAGGAGCGGCTTGAGCAGGTTACTGGCATCCATGACGCCGCCCGACGCCGCGCCGGCACCGATAATGGTGTGTATCTCGTCAATAAAAAGAATAGCGCCCTCGCGACGTTTCAGCTCTGCGAGCAGACCCTTGAACCGCTTCTCGAAATCGCCCCGGTACTTGGTGCCGGCGAGCAACGCGCCGAGATCCAGGGAATAAACGCAGGAATTGCGCAGCATCTCCGGCACCTCGCCATCGACAATCATCTTGGCCAGACCTTCGGCAATCGCCGTCTTACCCACCCCCGATTCACCGACCAGCAGCGGGTTGTTCTTGCGTCGGCGTGCCAGAATCTGCACCACCCGCTCCACTTCGCTGATGCGGCCGATCAGCGGATCGATGCGACCCGCCTCCGCCTCGGCATTCAGATTGGTGGAATAGGAGTCCAGCGGGTTGGCCTCACCTTCTTCGCCGCCCTGTTCCGCCGCTGCGGCACTGCCGCGATCCTCGTCCATATTTTCCTCGTCACCCACCTTGGAAATACCGTGAGTGATGTAGTTGACCACATCGAGCCGGGATACGCTCTGGGTCTTCAAGAAATAAACAGCCTGGCTTTCCTGCTCGCTGAATAGTGCTACCAGAACATTCGCGCCTGTCACTTCACTTTTGCCGGAGGACTGGACGTGAAAGACGGCCCGCTGCAGAACGCGCTGGAACCCCAGGGTGGGCTGCGTCTCGCGCTCTTCATCTTCTTCAGGGATCAGCGGCGTGGTGGAGTCGATAAACTCGACCAGGTCGCCTCGAAGTCCAGCGATCTCCGCGCCGCAGGCCTTGAGCACGCGGATCGCGTCATTGTTGTCGAGTAGAGCGAGAAGGAGGTGCTCTACTGTCATGAACTCATGCCTGCGGGCACGGGCCGCGCGGAACGCGTCGTTCAGAGTTTGCTCAAGATCCTTGCTCAGCATGGTGTTGCTCCCGGGGTGCTACCCCTCCGATGCCTCGATTTCGCACAAGAGCGGATGCTGGTGCTCCCGGGCGTACTGGTTGACCTGCGCCGCCTTGGTCTCCGCGATGTCGCGGGTGTAAATGCCGCACACGCCCTTACCTCGCGTGTGCACCGTGAGCATAACCTGGGTCGCCTGCTCGCGGTTCATGGAAAAGAACGTTTCAAGAACCTCGACGACAAATTCCATCGGGGTGTAATCATCGTTCAGCAGAACCACCTTGAACAGGGGTGGCTTCTTGAGTGCCGGCTTGGCATCCTGAACGGTCGTGCCGCTATCCGAGTCGGAATCGGGTTTTGACGCCGTCACACGGACAACGGATGGCCACTTTTTCTTGTCAGACACGATGTAAGCCCCAGGCTCCTGTAGCGACATGTTGCTTCGGCATTATAAGGCTTTTCTAATCGAAACCCACTGCTAAAGCTCGGCTCGCCGGGGCGGACGGCTTGCTGCGCATTCCCCGGCTTAACGCAAAAGGGCCCGCAAAAGCGAGCCCTCCCCAGACTGCTTCGGGACTACATCTGTTCTATCATTTTCTCGCCAAAACCAGAACAGCTTACCAGTTCCGCACCATCCATGAGTCGCTCGAAATCATAGGTGACCGTACGATTCTGGATCGCCCCGTTCATACCCTTGATGACCAGGTCCGCGGCGTCGTTCCAGCCCATGTGCCGGAGCATCATTTCCGCCGAGAGAATCAGCGACCCCGGATTGACCTTGTCCTGCCCGGCGTACTTGGGTGCCGTGCCATGAGTCGCCTCGAACAGTGCGACTGTATCGGACAGGTTCGCGCCGGGCGCGATGCCAATCCCGCCGACCTGGGCCGCGAGGGCATCAGACAGATAATCGCCGTTGAGATTCAGGGTTGCGACCACGCTGTAGTCGCCCGGACGCGTCAGGATCTGCTGCAGCATGGCGTCCGCAATCACGTCCTTGATCACGATATCCGCGCCGGTTTGCGGGTTCTTCATCGTCATCCATGGGCCACCATCCACCAATTCGGCACCGAACTCTTCTTTAGCCAGCTGATAGCCCCAGTCGCGGAAAGCACCCTCGGTGAATTTCATGATATTGCCCTTGTGCACCAGCGTCACCGAGGGCAGTTCCTGGTCAATCGCGTACTGTATTGCCTTGCGCACCAGTCGCTTGGTGCCTTCCTCGGAGACCGGCTTGATGCCAATGCCGACTTCGCTGGGGAAGCGAATCTTGGTCACGCCCATCTCATTGATGAGGAAGTCGACCACTTTCTGTGCCTCCTCGGTGCCGGCCTGATACTCGATGCCGGCATAGATGTCCTCCGAATTCTCGCGGAAGATAACCATGTTGCAGTCGCCGGGTTTTTTGACCGGGGACGGAACACCCTCGAACCAGCGCACCGGACGCAGACAGGTGTAGAGATCAAGCTCCTGGCGCAGGGCCACGTTCAGGGAGCGGAACCCACCACCCACGGGCGTCGTCAACGGACCCTTGATCGCGACTGAATACGCCTTGATTGCCTCCAGCGTCTCTTCAGGGAACCAGTCGCCCTCATACAGCTCTGCCGCCTTCTCACCCGTATAGATCTCCATCCAGGAGATCTGCTTCTGGCCGCCGAAAGCCTTTTCGACAGCGGCATCCACGACCCTGATCATTACCGGGCTGATATCGGCACCGATGCCGTCGCCCTCTATATAGGGGATAATCGGATTGTCGGGAACGTTGAGGCTGAAATCGTCATTTACCGTAATACGCTCACCCGCGCCGGGCACCTGGATGTGCTTGTAGCCCATTGATCTACTCCAATACGTTATGGTTCGATGAAAGGCGATGTGGATCCCTGTACCGGAGTAGCAGCGAACCACTCGCCGAAAGCGGGGGTGAGTGTACCAGATTTGCCTGTGTTACTCGCGCCGGAAAAGACACCCATCCGGGGAGCGGCGTGGCCAGTATCATTCTTTTCAACAAGCCATTCCGGGTGCTCAGCCAGTTCTCGGACGATGCCGGCAGAAAGACGCTTGCCGACTACCTGCAGGCACCTGGCTTCCGCCCTGCCGGCCGCCTCGATTTCGATTCCGAGGGGCTTCTGGTGCTGTGCGATGACGGCCGCCTGCAGCAGCGGATCGCGAATCCACGCTATCGCCACTGGAAGTCCTACTGGGTGCAGGTGGAGGGCGTGGTTGACGACGCAGCACTTGCCCGGCTCAGCAATGGCGTTACGCTCAAGGACGGCCCGACCCTGCCGGCAAAGGCCCGCGCGATACCGGTACCGCGTGGGCTCTGGCCACGCGACCCCCCCGTGCGGACCAGGCGGCACATCGCCGACAGCTGGTTGGAGCTTTCGCTTCAGGAAGGACGCAACCGACAGGTCAGGCGAATGACCGCCGAAGTCGGTTTGCCAACGCTGAGACTGATTCGCTGCCGGATCGGTGACTGGTCACTGACAGGGCTGCCTCCGGGTGAATCACACGGGCTTGAGGTGCACCTGCCCATCGAGAATGCGCGGGGCGCGGGGCCGTCGCCTCGACGCCACCGATCCGACCGCCCAGGGAGGAGACAGAAATGACAATCTGGTGTCCCCACGCCACGGTGGCGACCGTGGTTATCGACGATCAGCGCCGCACCACGACGACACGCGCAGGCTTTCTGATAGAATGCGCAATTCTGCGACGCTCGCGTCAGTAGATTGGGCCCCGCGGGCTGTGTGTATTCCCTGGACAGCATTTTTGATTCATGACAAACGCGACAACCAAAGTCATCGTCGGCATGTCCGGCGGCGTCGATTCCTCGGTCAGCGCACTGCTGCTGAAACGCGCAGGCTACAACGTTGAAGGCCTGTTCATGAAAAACTGGGACGAGGACGACGGCACCGAATACTGTACGGCGAAAGCGGACTATGCCGATGCCCAGGCGGTGGCCGAACGCATCGGTATTCCACTGCATGGAGCCAACTTTGCAGCGGAGTACTGGGATTATGTATTTGAACATTTTCTCGCCGAGTACCGTGCCGGCCGGACGCCCAACCCCGATATTCTGTGCAACCGTGAAATCAAGTTCCGCGCCTTCCTGGATTACGCGCTGATGCTCGGTGCCGACTGCATCGCCACCGGGCACTATGCCCGACGCACAGAGCAGGACGGCCGAGCCACCCTGCTCAAGGGAGCGGACGACAACAAGGACCAGAGCTACTTCCTGCATGCTGTCGATCACGATGCCCTGAGGCAAACGCTGTTCCCCATCGGCGACCTGCCAAAACCGGCCGTGCGCGAGATCGCCGCCGCAGAGGGGCTGATCACTCACAACAAGAAAGACTCTACCGGCATCTGCTTTATCGGCGAACGCCGCTTTCGCGATTTCCTGCAACACTACCTGCCCGCGCAGCCGGGACGCATTGTCAGCATCGAGGGTGACTGCCTCGGGCAACATCAGGGCCTTATGTACCACACCATCGGCCAGCGCCAGGGTCTTGGCATCGGCGGGCGAGCCAATGCCGGCGATGCGCCCTGGTATGTGGCGGACAAGAGTCTCGAGCGCAACGAACTGCTCGTGGTTCAGGGCAACGACCACCCCGCACTGTTCAGGCAGACCTTATCGACAGGACGTCCCCTCTGGATCGCGGGGGACGCGCCGGCGCTGCCGCTGGCCTGTCACGCCAAGATCCGCTACCGGCAGGCTGATCAGCCGTGCACAGTGACAGTAGCCGACCAGGGTCTCCTGGTCAGGTTTGACACCCCTCAGCGCGCCGTCACACCGGGTCAGTCCATTGTCTTTTATCGCGGCGATGAATGCCTCGGCGGCGCCGTGATCGAAGCAGCGCAGGAATAAACGATGAGCACGATGGAGCAGCAGGCCCTGGCGTTGGCCGGCGTCGCACAGGCCGCGCGCCTGGTAGATCAGCTGTCGCGGACCGGGAGCTATCCCACGCAGTTCCTGCTGGCCTCAATCCACAGCCTGTTCCGGTTTGAAGCAGAGGATGCGGCCGCAGTGTTTGGCGGTAGCGCCGGGGTCAAACTCGGCCTGGATACCCTGTCGACCCTGCTAGCCAACCAACAGAGTCAGGAGAACCGCGAGGTCACCCGTTACCTCTTTGCACTGCTGCACCTCGAACGCCGTTTTGCCGCAGACCCGGAAATGATGGGGGTCGTTCACTCCCGGCTACAGCACGCAAGCTTCAAGGCGGAACACTTCAGCGATAACGTCGGAGAGGTCTGTCACAGCATTGCCGGCATCTATGCTGACACCCTCAGTCAGCTGCGCTTCAGGATAAAGGTCACAGGCAGCGCTCAGCACCTGCAGGATCGTCAGACAGCGGACAAGGTGCGCGCGCTACTGCTGGCGGGCATACGATCGGCGTTTCTCTGGCGCCAGCTTGGCGGGCGTCGCTGGAAGCTGGTTCTGCAGCGACGCCGCCTGCTTGCCACCAGCGAGGCGCTGTCCCGGGGGCTGGGCGTGGTGTAATATCCGCGGTTTTTGGAGGCTGAGATGAACCTTTCGACACTTTCAGCGGTGAGCCCTGTCGACGGTCGCTACGCCGGCAAGACCGAGGCGCTGCGCATCATTTTCAGCGAGTATGGATTGATCCGGCGGCGACTGGAAGTCGAGGTGCACTGGCTGCAGAAGCTCGCCTCGCACCCGGGGATCCCGGAAGTGCCTTCGCTTTCGGATGATGCCAACGCGGTGCTCGACGCCATTATCGCCGATTTCGACATCGACCAGGCGGAGCACATCAAAACAATCGAGAAGGTGACCAATCACGACGTCAAGGCCGTGGAGTATTTCATCAAGGAGCGCATCGCTTCCCACCCCGAGCTTGCCACCGTCAGTGAGTTCGTGCACTTTGCCTGCACCTCCGAAGACATCAACAACCTGTCCCATGCGCTGATGCTCAGGGACGGCATGCACAGCGTTGTGTATCCAGCGTTGCAGGGCATTCGCGGCTCACTACGCTCGCTGGTCACGGCCTTCGCCGCGCAGCCGATGCTGTCGCGCACCCACGGGCAGACGGCCAGTCCAACCACGGTTGGCAAGGAGTTCGCCAACGTGGTCGCCCGTCTGGACCGTCAGCTGGCCTCCCTTGAACAGCAGCGCTATCTGGCCAAGATCAATGGGGCGGTCGGGAACTACAATGCACACCTGTCGGCTTATCCCGATGTCGACTGGGCGGCGACAGCCCGTGATTTCGTCGAGTCGCTGGGCCTGGACTTCAATCCCTGGACGACCCAGATAGAGCCCCACGACTACATGGCGGAACTGTTTCACGGCATGTCCAGGCTGAACACCATCCTGCTTGATCTGAATCGCGACATCTGGGGCTATATTTCCCTCGGCTATTTCAAGCAGAAAACCGTGGAGGGCGAAATCGGCTCATCAACCATGCCGCACAAGGTCAATCCCATCGATTTCGAAAACGCCGAGGGCAACCTCGGACTCGCCAATGCCATTTTCGGGCACCTTGCAGACAAACTGCCTATCAGTCGCTGGCAGCGCGACCTCACGGACTCCACGGTCCTGCGCAACATGGGGGTGGGCTTTGGCTACAGCCTGATCGCGTACGCATCACTGCAGAGGGGACTCGGCAAGCTCGAGATCAACGCCGCGCGCCTCGGCGATGACCTCGACGACAGCTGGGAGGTGCTGGCGGAGGCGGTGCAGACGGTAATGCGTCGACACGGCATCGAAAAGCCCTATGAAAAGCTGAAAGCGCTGACCCGTGGACAGGCTATCAACCGCGACAGCCTGCATGCCTTCATCGATGGTCTCGAAGGCCTGCCTGGGTCGGCGCGGGCGGAACTGCTTGAGCTGACGCCGGCGACGTACACGGGGCATGCGCAGGCCCTGTCCGAAGACCTCGACTGAGAGCGCCATGTCATCCGACCGTCTCACCCTGCGCCGCGCCGACTGGGACCGCGACCAGCAGACACTGCGCAGCCTGCGGGAAAACGTGTTTGTCGAGGAGCAGGGCGTGCCGCCGGAGATCGAATGGGATGGCAGGGACGCCCTTGCCGAGCATGTTATCGCCGAGCGTGACGGTCAGGCCATTGCCTGTGGCCGCCTGATGCCCGACGGCAAGATCGGCCGCATGGCGGTACTTTCCGCGGCTCGCCGCAGCGGCATCGGCGCCCACGTGATGACAGCGCTGATCGACCGGGCAATGCACCGGGGCCTGCGCAGCGTCTACCTGCACGCCCAGTCCCATGCGGTTGGATTCTATACCGGTCAGGGGTTTACGCGGGAAGGTGATAACTTCCTGGAGGCCGGTATCGACCATATTGCGATGCGCCGGGCGCTGGATTACGCCCACTGTCGGGTCGATGTTGTTGCGGTAGCCTACCCCAGGCCGTTTGCCGAGCTGGCACTGGGACTGGCGGGCTCGGCGCGCCGCTATCTGGATATTCTCAGCCCCGCGCTGGATCCGCAGGTCTTCGATCGTGGCGATCTGGTCAGCGCCATCAGCGCGCTTGTGCGCCAGGCCCGTGATGCCCGCGTGAGAATCCTGGTCAGCGACGCCGGGGCCGTTACCTCCCGCGGACACCGCCTGCTGTCCCTCTCACGTCGCCTGCCCAGCAGCGTGCACCTGCGACACCTCCCGGAGCATCCGGACTGGCGCGGCCACACGTCCGTTATCCGGGACAGGGATGGACTGCTCTGTGCGCCCTCGGACGATCCGGCCAGGGGCTACTTCCGAATCGACGACCGTGCAGACGCCACCCGCGAAAGCGATGCCTTCGCCGAACTGTGGCGCAGCGGCGTCGTGCATCCCGGTTTCCGAAACCTGCATCTGTAATAGCCAGTCGAACCTTCTATTCCGCCAGGTTGAACAGCTGTGCGTTACCGCCTTTTGCGGTGACATTGTCGGTGCGCGTCTTCTCGGTAACGAAACGCAACAGGTAGTGCGGGCCGCCCGCCTTGGGGCCGGTTCCGGAGAGACCCTGACCGCCGAAGGGATTGACCCCGACGATAGCGCCTACCATGTTGCGGTTGACGTAGGTATTGCCGACACGGGTTGCACTGAACACATCCCGGGCAAACCCGTCGATGCGACTGTGCACACCCAGTGTTAATCCGTAGCCCGACCGGTTGATTGACGACAGAACCGCCGGTAACTCGTTCGCACGATAACGAATCACGTGCAGAATCGGGCCGAATACCTCGGATTCCAGCTGGTCCAGACGATCGATGCGGTACACCCGCGGAGCGAAGAAGCTGCCCGAGCCTGCCTCGGGCCCGAGTTCACAGCTGGCGACGGGCGTCGCCTCGCGATCCATTCTTGCCACGTGCTGTTCCAGCATCTCACGCGCCGCGTTATCGATTACCGGGCCAATGTCTGTCTGCAGCTGCGCCGGGTCGCCGATGCGCAATTCTTTTATCGCCCCTGCAAGCATGTCCAGCACCTTGTCGGCGATATCATCCTGCAGATAGAGTACGCGCAGTGCACTGCAGCGCTGGCCGGCGCTCTGGAAGGCGGACATCACCACATCGTCAACAACCTGCTCCGGCAGCGCCGTCGCATCCACCAGCATGCAGTTGAGCCCCCCTGTCTCGGCAATCAGCACCGGCAACGCGCCGTCTCTATCAGCCAGTGATCGGTTGATGCGCTTTGCCGTGTCGATACCACCGGTGAAGGCGATCCCGGCAACGCGGGTATCGGCGACCAGTGCTGCCCCCACCCGGCTGCCATCCCCCGGCAACAGCTGCAGCACCCCGTCGGGCGCTCCCGCTTCGCGCATCAGCTCCACCGCGCGCGCCGCTACCAGTGGTGTCTGCTCCGCCGGCTTGGCGATCACGCTGTTACCGGCCACCAACGCTGCAACGACCTGTCCCGTGAAAATCGCCAGGGGGAAATTCCACGGACTGATGCAGACGAAGACACCGCGCCCGTGCAGGGACAGTTCATTGACTTCGCCGGTGGGACCCGGCAACACCTGCGTCGCCAGGCGCAGCCGCGCCTGCTGCGCATAGTAGCGGCAGAAGTCGATCGCCTCGCGAACCTCCGACAGACCATCGTCCAGCGTGCGTCCCGCCTCGCGGGATAGCAGCGCCATCAGTTCATGACAATTCAACTCCATCAGGTCGGCAATTCCTTCGAGACAGGCCGCGCGGTGTTCCACGCCCGCCGCATCCCACCCGACCTGGGCGTTTACCGCAGCCGACACGGCCGAATCGATCGCGGCGGCATCCGCTTCCACGACAGTGCCGACTATCTCGTCCAATCGCGCTGGGTTGCGCACCGGGTGCATCTCACCCGCCAGGACCTCGCCCGCAACCAGGGGCGCTGCAAGCCACTGACGGTTGTGAAAGCGCTCAAGGTCCTTACGCAGCCGGTCGGCGTGCAGCGGATCCGCCAGGTCAATACCCGCCGCGTGACGCCAGGGTGGGCTTGCATCCCGATAAAGCTGGGGCGGAGTCGGTATCTGAGGGTGCCTGCGGGTATTTCCCTCCGTGGACTGCTCTACCGGATCACGCAGCAGCTCCTGCGCCGGCGTGTCAGCGTCGAGGAAACGGTTCACAAAGGAGCTGTTGGCACCGTTCTCAAGCAGGCGGCGCACCAGATAGGGAAGTAGTTCGCGGTGATTGCCAACCGGCGCATACACACGCACGGGGGTGTCCGGCGCCTCTCGCAGTACCTCCTCATACAGCAGCTCACCCATGCCGTGCAGACGCTGAAACTCGAAGTCCCGTCTATCTCCGGCCGCCGCCTGTATGAAGGCGACTGTGTGGGCGTTATGCGTCGCGAACTGCGGATAAAGGGCATCCCCGGCGTCCAGCAGTGCCTCAGCGCAGACCTGATACGACAGATCGGTGTGGCATTTCCGGGTAAACACCGGATAATCCTCAAGACCCAGCTCCTGCGCATGCTTGATCTCGCTGTCCCAGTAGGCGCCCTTGACCAGACGCACCATCAGGCGCCGATCTGAATCGCGGGCAAGATCAGCCAGCCAGTGGACAACGGGCAGCGCACGCTTCTGGTAACCCTGCAGTACGAAACCGAGTCCGTTCCAGCCCGCCAGCGCAGGATCTCGCGCCAGCGATTCAAACACGTCCAGCGAGATATCCAGGCGATCACATTCTTCCGCGTCGATACTCAGCCCGATGCGCGCCTGTTTCGCCATAAGCGCGAGTTCCCGCGCGCGAGGCAGGAGTTCGCTGAGCACCCGGTCATGCTGTCGGTACTGGTAGCGGGGATGCAGCGCGGACAGCTTTACTGAAATGCCGTTGGCGGCGTAGATATCACGGGCCCTGACGGTGACACCGATGGTGCGGATGGCCTCGGCGTAGGACTCGAAGTAAGCCCGGGCGTCGCCGGCGGAGCGCGCACCCTCACCCAGCATATCGAAGGAAAAGCGGGTGCCCTGCGGCGTCTCTGTTGTGCCGCGGGTGAGCGCCTCGCCAATGCTGCGGCCAAGCACATACTGACTACCCATGATGCGCATGGCCTGCAGCGTGGCGCGACGCACTACCGGTTCACCCAGCGTGGTGGACAGACGACGCACCCAGGAACCGGTATCGTGTACGATGGGGTCATCCAGTCGAACAATGCTGCCCGTCAGCATCAGTCCCCAGACAGAGGCATTCACAAAACGCGACTGGGAGCGGCCCTGATGAGCACCCCAGTCACCGGAACGTATTTTTTCCGAAATCAGACGGTCAGCGGTTTCCTCATCGGGCACCCGAAGCAAGGCCTCAGCCAGGCACATCAGCGCAATACCTTCTTTATTGGACAGGCCGAACTCCTGCAGAAAGGCGTCCAGGGTGCCCGCCTTGTCACTCCGGCGCCGACAGCGCTGCACCAGATCGATCCCCCGGCAGAGCACCCGCGCCCTCGCGTCGGCGCCCATGGCGTGGCGCTGCAACAGATCGTCAACCACGGCGGGTTCATCAGCGATATTTGCGCTGCGGATGGCACCGCGAAGGTCAAGGCTCTGGCTGTTCATGGCGAATGTCCCTCCTGTTTCTTTACCCCCGTTTTCCCGGTTTTACGATGCAAAGATGAGAAAGCGCCGCGCGCAGGATCAAAAATGCTCGAGAATCCGCCGGGCGGCCCGATACGGGGTAATGCGGGCCGCTTCCACGTCCGCCTCGAGGTCCGGGAGCATGGCACGGATAACCGGCTGTGACGACAGGCGATGCATCAGCAATTCGCGCACCAGTTGATGCATCCAGTCGCGGTTCTGCCGGGCGCGATTGCGATCGAAATAGCCGCGTTCCTTCGATTCAAGGTAGTACGCGACCACCATTTCCCACACCTCGTCGATGCGTCGCTCACGCAGGGCCGAGCAGGTCATGACACGGGGTGTCCAGAAACCGCTGTGGCGCAGCAGACTCATGGCACCGCTATAGTGCTGCCGCGCGAGCGCCGCCAACTCCTCGCTGGGACCATCCGCCTTGTTGATCACCAGAGCATCCGCCAGCTCCAGAATTCCCTTCTTGATGCC
>JBHEPQ010000320.1:0-8695 GCA_046260215.1 Chromatocurvus sp. | reverse complement strand
GAGCGTAACTGACCCCCGGATGTCCGGACGCCACTGGATTTCGCCGCGACCCGCCAGCGTTCCCTGCAGCAGATTCAGCTGCAGGTCGTCGAGCTCGAACGCCTGGCTGCCGCCACGGCCCGACAGAGACAGCTGTCCATCGGCCTGGCCGGGCACTGCCAGCGACGTATCGAGGTTGACGCTATAGTCCTCGGCGCTACCAGTGACGTCGAACTGCCCGGCAGGGCTGCTGATGCGAGGCTCACCTGCCAAGGGCCAGGTGAGATCGCGCCAGTCACCCCGAAGCTCAAACGCAGGTGCCGGACCCGCAAGATCCGCTCGACCCGAGAATTCCAGCGTTGCGGCACCCGGCTCGCGGCTGAGCAGACCCTGATCAATCGCTATCACCTGACCCGTGGCAGTGCCGCTGGCGAGCAACGCCAGGGCGCCGAACTCTGACGAGTCGACATCCACAGTCGCCCGGTAGCGCAGGTCGGTGACACTGCCATCGGCCTGCAGGCGCCCGGATATCTCCGCCGGGGGCAGCGATCCACGAATCGCCTGTAACGCACTCCCGTTGATGTCAATCAGGACATCGAGCCGCATATCCTCGCTCAACAGATTCCGCACCTCGATCTCCTGCGAGACGTGATAGGGCGCAGCGATGGTCTGCGCGACGCGCATCTGCGCCAGGTCGCCATCGATGGACAGGTTAGCGACCAGCGGCGCCAGATCCGGTGGCGATAGCTGCCAGTCCACCGCCGCCGTCGCAGGGTATTTTCCTGCGCTGCGTGCACTGGCTGTCGCCTGGAGTTCGAACAGTGGACCGCGCGCCGACAGCTTATCGATAGACAGCTGCGTGTCGCGAAAGCTGGCGCTCAGGGCGGCTTCGTCCACCCGTACTGGCGCTGCATCCGGAGCGGACCGGTACTCAAACCTGCGCAGGACGATATCGCGCAGCGCAATGGCTACCGGCAGAGACAGCTCATCCGGCAGGGAGAAAGGTTCTGCGTCCTCCGCGGCGGGAGGCGCCGGCTGCAGCTGGGTGAAGGCAACGTCTTCAACCTGCAGCGTCCGCAGAAGTACCTCGCCGCCGAGCAGGCGACCCGGCGCCCACTCCATCTTCAGAGAGCCGATTCGCAGACGCATCGTGTCAGATGCAAAACTGAGCCCTTCGAAGGCCAGCGGACCCGCAAAGCGGCCTTCCATTGACTCGGCGGCAAGCCCATCGACGGCGCCGGACACCCCCGCCCAAAGCGCCCGGCTGCCGCTCTGGGTTCCAAGCACCCAGCCAAGCAACAGGACCGCTGCGAGAAGCAGTGCGGCAATCCCGACACCCATGGTGACAAAAATGCGTCTCATCATTGCAGGTCCGGTCCGAAACTGATGTGCAAGGCAAAGGAGGAATCCGGGTCATCGAAAGGATGGGCAAAATCCAGCCGGAACATGCCCACCGGCGACTTATAACGCAGACCAACGCCGACCGCCGTCTTCCAGTTTATATCCGCACTGTTAGAGGCATTACCTGCATCGGCGAACAATGCCAGGCCAAAATTACCGTAGACCAGGTAGTCCACCTCAACACTGGCGGTCCCCAGGTAACGTCCACCCACCAGACTGCGCTCGTCATCGCGCGGGCTCAATTCCTCGAAACCATAGCCGCGCACCGCCTGGGCGCCACCATTATAAAAGCGTCGGGACGGCGGCAGGCGGTTGAACTCGTCGGTCGCGGTGGCGCCGTACTCACCGCGAAGAAGCAGCCTGCCGCGTTCGCCCATGGGGGTAATGAAGCGACCACTCACCCTGGCCTGCAGGAAGGTGGTGTCCGAGAGCGCCTGCTCCAGCGCACCGGACAAGGAAACCTTGGTGCTGTAACCCTGTCGGGTAAACAGCAGGTCATCAGCCACGATGCGGGAATATTCCACGCCGGGTACCAGCAGCGTGGCGTCCTCATTCGGCTTATTACCGAAACCCCAGACTTCGTGCCTGAACTCCAGCGATGCTCGTCGACGCCCGCCCCAGCGATTCTGGTTGAAACTGCTACCCACGCCGTAGCTGGTCGCATCGACATCATTAAGACTGCGCTTGGCCGCGTCTGCCGTAAAATCGAGGAATTCGCTGGCCACGTCCCCTATCGGAATCTTGTACTGGGACGCCAGGGTGGACTGAATGGCCGAGAGCCGGACATCAGCGCGCAACTGGTGCCCATGCTGATTGATGCGCCGCCAGAGTACGCCGGCACCGCCCCGCGGGCCGGTATCGGTACCATAGCCCACGCTGGTCTCATAACGCTGCGCATTTGAGGGCGTGGTGACGACGCGCACCGGAACATGCTGTCCGGCGGCCTGATCACGCTGGCTCGTCACCTCCGCCTGACTGAAGTAGGGACTGTCCGTAAGCGCGAGCTGCAGATTTGTCAGCCTGCGCAGCTCAAAAGGGTCGCCGGCCTTTATCGGCACGAATTTATCAATGAAAGTTTGCGATAGATCGCCCTGTTCCACGACGATGTCGCCGAAATAGAAGCGGGGCCCGGTATCAAGCACCAGCGCGAGATCTGCGACCCGCTTCTCCGGGAAAACTCGTATCGCGCTGCGCTGGAAACGGCTGTCCAGGTAGCCCAGGGCGTAGGCATCGGTGCGCAAGGCACTTTTGAGATCTTCGTACTGCGGGTGACTCAGCTGCTCTCCTGCGGCAAGCGCGGCCTTATCGATCAATTCCCTCAGTGCGGGCTGATTCTGACCCTCACCCTGAATGCCGACGATCACCTCACGCAGCCGCGTCGCGGGTCCGGGATCGACAGCGTAACGCGCGCGCCACGCTCTGTCCTCCTGCTCAAGCTCTGCCGTTATGTTCGGTGAGTAATAACCGAAGGGTTTCAAAGCGGCTTCAATTTCATCAGTCGCCGCCGCGTGCAGCCGGCGCACCGCTTTCTCGGTAAGTGCCGGCGTGCTAGCGTCGTCAGCGCCATTGCTCGCCGCAAAAATACGCAGGTGCCCCTCAACGTTGGCGCGGAGCTCGCCTTGCAGGCCCGCGAGTTCGACCCGCAGCTGTACATCCGCGGCCCTCACGTTGCCAGTGACGGCAACGGCGGCGAGCAGAGCCATAAGAGCCACGCGCCGGACAGCGACCGACCGTCGGGCTTTTACCCGTGAGAATTCATTGTCTCTGCTCAGCATGCACGGATATTCCCTACCGCCCCCGATGCACTTTCGACTGCGGACGGACCCTGATGCAACATATTCGGCTTTCCCATTTCGATGTCTGTACCATGGCATCGGCTCGCGCATTACTGTGCACGGCTATTGGTGGATTGCGATGCCTGGTGGGGCCGATAGTTTATCGTCTAACGCTGCAGCAGGGCGAGCGGATTCACCACAGGCGACCGCCTCATTTGATGATTGAATTGCTGCGGACTGCACCTTACGCTGCTTTGAGAAGAGCCGGATTCGGCCCGGAACCTGTAAGTTACTATGACTTTACGCTTCATTAACCAGATGTTCTACGCCTGTGGGCTGGTGTTGTGCGCCTGCGTGGCGCCTGGCGGCGTCGCGGCTGTCGGCAACGCGAAGAACGAGGTGTCCGCGCAGAATGACCCCGCGGCTCGATATCCAGGCAAGGTGATTGCCACCATTGGCGCGGTGGCATTTCGTGAATGCGAGGTGAGTAACGTCGAGCATCGCCGCATCGTGCAGTGTGCAGAAGTCAGCGTGCCGGAGGATCCGGAAAACCCGGATGCAGAGAGCATTACCCTGCGCGTGGTGCGACTGGTCGCGCGTGATGGCAACGCCAGAGCAGCGCCGCTGCTGGCCATCGCCGGCGGTCCCGGGCAGGCCGCGAGCGAGGCTTTCCTGTTTCTCGACCGGATACTCCGGGGTGTTGCCCGGGATCGGGATTTTTACCTGGTGGACCAGCGCGGCACCGGGGGCTCCAATCCGCAGCGATGCGATCTCGGCGACGAAGCGCTGATGCAGGTCGAATCCGATGCAGAGCAGATTCGTGCCGTTACCCGGCAGTGTCTGGCGGGCTTCAACGGCGACCCCACGCTGTACACCACCAGCGTCGCCATTCGCGATCTCGAACGGGTACGACGAGCGCTCGGTGTGCCCCGCTGGCATCTGTTTGGCGTATCCTACGGCACGCGGGTGGTGCAGCACTACCTGCGTCAGCATCCGCAGGTGGTGCGCACGGCCGTAATGGATTCCGTGGTGCCGGCGACCGAGGCGCTGGGCCCGGAAATCGCGTTACGCAGCCAGCAGGCGCTGGATGCCTTCATCGCCCGCTGCGAGGCCGACACCGCCTGCCGCGACGCCTTTCCCGATATCTCAACGGGTCTCAGCAACCTGTTGGCACGCCTGGGTGAGGCATCCGAATCCGTGCGCTTTGAAAATATGCGCACGGGAGGCGCTGAAACCATGCGCTTCACGCAGGCGCACCTGATCGGCGTACTTCGACTGTCTCTCTACCAGTCGGAAAAGCTGTCCACGCTGCCACCCATGCTGCACCAGGCCTACGCCGAGGCGAATTTCATCGCCCTGGCTCGAACGGCACAGGCAATCACCGAACAGATGGCGGAGAGCCTCGCGGTCGGCATGCATAATTCGGTGGTATGCACCGAGGACGTGCCGTTTTTTGCGATGGACAAACAGAAGCGAAGTGCCATTGAAAACAGCTATATGGGAGATCTCGTGGTGCGCGCACTGGAAGCCACCTGCGAGGTCTGGCCCCGCGGACGCATGGACGAGGCTTTGCGGTTGCCGGTCACGGCGGATGTGCCCGTGCTGCTTCTCAGCGGCGACGCCGACCCGATCACGCCACCGGCCTATGCCGAGGCCGTGCTTGCCCACCTGCCCGACGCCCGACACCTGGTAGCGCCCGGCCAGGGTCACTTTGTCAGTCCACGGGGCTGCCTGCCCGGGGTCATCGCACAGTTCATCGGCAGTGATGGAGCGGCGACGCTTGCCACCGACTGCCTGGAGCGCATGCAGCCGGCACCGCTTTTTGTCAACGTCAACGGCCCGACGCCCTGAGATGCGACTGAATGATTGAAGCCACTCGACTGTCCAAGGCCTTTCGCAGGCAAGGTTCTCGCGGGGAGTGGATCAGCGCCATCGAGGATGTGAGCTTTCGGGCGGACGACGGCAGGATCACCGGCCTGCTCGGTCCCAACGGCGCCGGCAAGTCCACGACGCTGCGCATCATTGCCAGTCTGCTGAGTCCGGACGCGGGCAGCGCGGTTGTCGATGGGCATGACGTCGCGACAGATCCGGTGTCGGTGCGTCGCCAGATCGGCTATCTGCCGCACAATGCGGGCGTTTATCCGCGACTGACATCGCGCGAAAACCTGATCTACTACGCAAGGATGTGCGGCATGTCCGGGCACGACAGCGAGCAGCGCGCCGAGGAACTCATCACGGAAATGGGCATGCAGGCCTTCGCCGACCGCCGTACCGAGGGCTTCTCCCAGGGCCAGCGCACCCGGGTCGCGCTGGGGCGTGCGCTGATCCACAACCCGCGCACGCTGATCCTCGATGAGCCGACCAACGGCCTTGACGTCATGGGTACCCGCAGCCTGCGCACGCTGCTGCGACGCCTACGGGACGCCGGCCACTGCGTGCTGATCTCGAGCCACATCATGCAGGAAATCGAACGCCTGAGTGATCATGTCGCCATTATCAGCGATGGTCGTATCGTCGCGTCCGGCAGCGTCAAAGGAATTCTCGAGGCCACTGCCTGCAAAGACCTCGAGGATGCTTTCGTTGTCGCGATTGGTGAATCCGCGGACGTCGGTACATGAGTCCGGTCTGGACCCTGGTCAGCAAGGAGATCAGGGACAATCTGCGCGACCGCAGGTCACTTTTCTTTGCCCTGATCTATGGCCCATTGTTACTGCCTCTGATGATGGTTGGCCCCATGCTCTACAGCATTGACCGGCACAGCATCGATTTCGAAGCGCCAACGCAGATTGCCGTTGCAGGCGGGGAACAGGCGCCAAACCTGCTGCAGTTCCTGCGTCAGCACAATCTGGACGCGATCGAAGCCCCCGAGGACTACCGCCAGCAGCTGGTCAGCGGTGACTTGTCCGTCGTTCTGTCGATACCCGAGACCTACGCGACGCATTTTGTTCATGGTGAGCCGGCACCCCTGATGATCTACTATGCCAGCAGCGAGGATGAGTCCGGCAATCGCCGTCGCCAGCTGCGCGGGGTGCTCGAGCAGTATGCAAGCCAGATGCGGTCCCTGCGCTTCAGCAGCCGGGGTATCGACAGCCGCCTTTTCGAACCGCTGGTCATCAGCGAGCGGGACCAGTCGGATAAACCGGGCGACCTGCTGTTCATCGCCTACCTGGTGCCCTTCCTGCTGATGCTCTCCATGCTGATGGGCGGGTACTATCTGGCTGTCGACACCACCGCCGGCGAGCGGGAACGCCATTCCCTCGAGCCGCTGCTCAGCCTGCCCCTGCCGCGCTACCAGATTGTGCTTGGCAAGTACTGCGCGATTCTTGCTTTCGTTGGCCTGGCCATGCTCCTGCCATTGATCACCACCTTTGCCCTGCTCAGGCTGCTCCCGGGCGACCTGCTGGATGGCAGCCTCGATTTCGGCACAGCGACCTTTTTCACGGCCCTGCTCTCGAACGTTCCAACCGCCGTGCTGATCAGTGCGTTTATTATTGCCATCGCTGCATACACCCAGAACACCAAGGAAGCGCAGACGCATCTGAGCGTTGCCATGCTGCTACCCATAATTCCGTTCCTTGCGCTGCAGTTCCTGTCGCTACCGCTGAATGAATTGACCATGCTCATACCGCTGCTGAGCCAGTTTCAGATCATGGAGCTGGCGGTTTTCAGTACTGACGTGCCGCTGCTCTACCTGGGTCTGTCCGCAGCGGGATCCCTTGTGCTGGCCACCGTGTTTCTGGTCATGGCGATCCAGCTGTATCGGCGGGAGAGGATTCTGGCGTGACCTGTGCCGAAGGGGCGGCCGGACCGCGAAAGACAATCAGCATCATTGTCGGATTGCCCGGCAACGGCGACCAAGCCAGCGAAGAACGCCAGCGAAGATCCTTTGCTTGCGCCCTGAAATCTTTTAAGGTATCGCGCTGTGCAGACAATTGGAGTCAGGCATGACCAGTGATAACAGCAAGCGCGCAACCTTCCATCACATGAAAGACGGCACGGCGGAAGACTGGTCAATTATTGCCGGTGAGTTCGCGCACTCTGCCACCGCCCTGCCGGACCGAATCATGGATCACCTCATGCTGCTCGATGGTGACTGCGGCGGTTTTCCCGTAGACCGGCTTACGCACTGCCTGCAGACCGCGACGCTGGCCCACAAGGACGGGCGCGACGAGGAATACGTGGTGTGTGCGCTACTGCACGATATCGGCGATACGCTCGGCAGCTACAACCACGCAGACGTCGCCGCCGTGCTGCTCGAGCCGTTTGTGTCCGAGGATAACCACTGGATGGTCAAACACCACGCTATTTTCCAGGGCTACTATTTTTTTCATCATCTGGGCATGGACCGCAACATGCACAAGCAGTTCGAGGACCAACCTCATTACCAGCACACCCGCGACTTCATTGAGCGCTACGATGCCCCCGCATTCGACCCGGAGGCCGAGACCTACCCGCTGGCGTTCTTCGAGCCGGCGCTGCGCCGGGTATTCGCCCAGCCGCGCCAATCGCTTTATGGCACGTTGACCGGTGACGCGACTCGCTGACGCCGTGACCGAAGTTGAGCAGGTCGCGCAGGGGGATCTGAATCACAGCGCTGGGCGGGCGCTTGCTGACGGCGAAGTCGGCAACCGGCACTGGCGTGCGCACATCGATATCGACCTGGCAGACACTGCAGTGGGCAGGACGGTTGTTGCGCGCAGCCACCATAGCGGCCCCCTGCGTCTGCAGCGCGCTTTTTACCCCGAGGGCGACGGCACTGCGCACGTCTACCTGTTGCACCCGCCTGGCGGCATGGTGGTGGGCGACGCGCTGCATATCAATATCAGCGCAGGACCCGACTCCGGTTGCCTGGTTACCACGCCGTCCGCCGGCAAATTCTATTCTGTCGGTCGCAGTACGCAGTCACAGCACCAGGCCGTGAGGCTGCACGTTGCGCCCGGGGCGGTACTGGAATGGCTTCCGCAGGAGTCACTGATCTTCAGCGGCGCCAATGCCTGCATAACGACCATCGTGGACGTGGCGATGGACGCACGGTTCTGTCTCTGGGACATTGTCGCCCTGGGTCGCGCGGTGGGCGATCAACCCTTTGTCGAGGGACGCTGCGAGCAGCGACTGGAAATCACCCGTGATGGACGGCCATGGTTCATCGAGCGCAATCGCCTGGATGCGGGGTCGCACCTGTTGACCGCGCCCTGGGGAATCAGTGGCGCCAACACACTGGGCACGCTGGTCGCCAACGTCACGCTGCCGCGGGACGAGCGGGAGTCATTGCTCTGTGCCGTGCAGGCCCGGCACGGTCCGCCCCACCGCTTCAGCCTGACGCAGAAAAAGGATCTCCTGATTGGCCGCTACCTCGGACCCTCGGCAACGCAGGGCCGGCTCGGCCTCTCGACAATATGGGCAGGGCTGCGTCCCGCCCTGCTCGGCAAGACAGCCGTGGAACCGCGGATCTGGCACACCTGATATGATGGCAACTATCACGCTGCATACTGGCACAGTGACTGCACAACTGGCACAGTTACTGCACAACTGACACAGTT
>JBHEPQ010000306.1:0-8460 GCA_046260215.1 Chromatocurvus sp. | reverse complement strand
GCCGGGAATGAAGCCGAGCTCGACGAGCGCTGGCGCAAACACCTGAAAAACCAGGCACTCAGCCTGAGGCTGGCAGACAAGGACGAAGACGACATTGCCGACGTGCTCGTCAAACGCTATACGCGACAGCTGAAACGGGTTGCCCAGTACAACGCACAGGATGTCTTCCAGGTCTACGCCAACGCGCTGACAGAGCTGTATGACCCCCACACCAATTACCTGTCGCCGCGACGCTCGGAAAACTTCAACATCAACATGAGCCTGTCACTCGAAGGTATAGGTGCCGTGCTGCAAAGCGACGATGACTACACCAAAGTGGTGCGCCTGGTGGCTGCCGGGCCCGCGGACAAGCAGGGCGATCTCAGGCCCTCGGATCGGATTGTCGCCGTAGGCCAGGGTGAAGACGGAGCCATGGAAGATGTGGTTGGCTGGCGCCTCGATGAAGTCGTCGACCTGATTCGCGGTCCCAAGGACAGTACTGTGTGCCTGGGCGTTATGCCCGGCACGCCGGGCGCGACGCCAGAGGAACGCAAGACGATCAGGATCGTGCGCAATACCGTCAAGCTGGAGGAGCAGTCCGCCCAGAAGCGTATCCTCGAAGTGCCCGCTGGCAATGACACCACCGATAAAACCGTAAAAATCGGCGTTATTGACATCCCCGCCTTCTACATTGATTTTGACGCCATGCGCCGGGGTGAGCAGGATTACAAAAGCACCACCCGCGATGTCAGCAGATTACTCGAGGAACTACAGCAGGCAAACGTCGAAGGCATCATTATCGATCTGCGCAGTAACGGCGGAGGGTCGCTGCAGGAAGCCAATGAGCTTACCGGCCTGTTCATCGAATACGGGCCCACCGTGCAGATCCGGCATTCGTCGCGCCGCGTCTGGCGCGACGGAAAGCGACTGCGCAGTGCCTACTATGAGGGGCCACTGATGGTGATGATCAACCGGCTCAGCGCTTCCGCATCGGAAATTTTCGCGGGAGCGATACAGGATTATGAGCGTGGCATTATTGTCGGCGATCGTTCTTTTGGAAAAGGCACCGTACAGACCATGGTCCCCCTTGAGGAAGGTCAGCTAAAAGTCACGGAAAGCAAGTTCTATCGCATCTCCGGTGACAGCACCCAGCATCGGGGTGTAGTACCCGACATCGAGTTTCCTTCCATGTTCAACGCTGAGGAAATCGGTGAGAGCTCACTCGACCACGCACTGGCGTGGGACCAGATCAACCCCGTGCGTCACCGTCGCTACGGGGACCTCGATTCGGTGATTCCGGAGCTGGACACGCTGTTCAATGAGCGCAAGAAAGACAACGGCGAGCTCAACTACCTGGTCGAGCAGTTTTCCATGGCGAATGACCAGAGCAGCGTCGACCGCGTGTCCCTCAACGAGGGTGTGCGGCGCGCGCGCCGGGAATCACGAATGGAGCAGGCACTGGCTATCGAGAACCGTCGACGCGAGGCGCGTGGCAAAGAGCCCCTGGCGTCGCTGGATGACGATCCCGTCGAAAGCGATGCGGCGAACGAGGATGAGGAAGCGGTCGCCGGGAATGAACACGGCATCGATAACGGCGATGATGTCCTGCTCGTGGAAGCGGGCAACATTTTTGCAGATACACTCCTGATGCGCGAACAGGCCTATGCCGTGAGCGCGAAAGAAGACGAGTAGCGCGGGCTGTTCGCTAGGCGGCCGCGCGGTAACACTCGCTCAGCCGCGCCAGGCCAGTTGCGTGGCCAGATGCACGACGTCACCGATAATAATCAACGTCGGTGGTTGTGGCTGGCGTCTCTCCACCACCTCGCACATCGTGGACAGTGTCCCAATGATCACTCGCTGCTGCGGCGTCGTCGCTTTCTCGACCAGCGCTACCGGCGTATCCGGATCACGCCCATAGGCCTGCAGCTGCTCGCAGATGATGGGCAGGCCGACCAACCCCATGTAGAAGACCAGCGTTTCCTGTGGTGATTGAAACTCCTCCCAGCGGTGGGGGAGCTTGCCGTCACGAGTGTGACCGGTGAGAAACCGCACCGATTGCGCATGGTCCCGATGGGTCAGCGGGATACCGGCGTAGCACGCGGCAGCGTTGGCTGCGGTAATACCCGGAACAATCTGAAACGGAATGCCGTGCTGCGCCAGCAGCGTGATCTCCTCGCCGCCGCGTCCAAACACGAAAGGATCACCACCTTTCAGGCGAACGACACATTTGCCTTCCCGCGCCAGGTCCACCAGTGCCTGGTTGATTTCCTCCTGCGGTAGCGCATGTTCAGACCGCTTCTTGCCCACGTAAATGCGCTGTGCGTCGCGCCGCCCCAGCTCGATAATCGACTGTGGCACCAGACGGTCATGCAGGATGACGTCACCGCGCTGCAGGAGACGCAGCGCCTTGAAGGTCATGAGATCCGGATCACCGGGACCTGCGCCGATCAGGAACACCTCACCCAACGCTGTCCGCCTGCCGCTGAGTCGCTCCTGCACCGCCGCCTGCGCTTCGTCAGCGCGGTCGGCCAGGACCATTTCCGCGACCGGCCCTTCAACCAGATCCTCCCAGAAACGTCGCCGCGCCGATTCATCGGGAATCGCCGCTTTGACCCGTGACCGCAAGGAGCCCGCAAAACGCGCCACGTCGCCCAGCCTTGCCGGCAGCATGGCCTCCAGGCGACGGCGCACGGAGCGCCCGAGAACCGGACTGGCTCCATTGGTGCCGATGGCTACCAGCAGCGGATTGCGATCGACGATCGAGGGGAAGGTGAATGTGCAAAGAGCAGGGGTATCCACCACATTGACCGGGATGTTGAGCGCCCTTGCCTCTGCATGAACTTCACGATTGACCGCGTTATCGGGGGTTGCGGCGATCACCAGGACCTGTCTTTCGAGATCGCCCGGCATATAGCGCCGTGCTTTCCAGGCACCAGCGTGGGCCTGCAACAGCTGGTGCAGGCCGCTCTCGACCTGCGGCGCAATCACCGTCAGGCACGCGCCGGCCCGACACAGGAACAGGGCTTTGCGCGCGGCCACGACTCCGCCACCGATCAGGGTGACCGGCTCGCCATGCAGTTTCAGAAAAACCGGCAGCGCATCCACAACGCGGTGTCAGCCAGCCTCCAGCACCGCCAGACCCCCGGCGTAAGGCTGCAGCGCCTCCGGCACCATCACGCAGCCGTCGGCACGCTGGCAATTCTCAAGGATCGCGACCAGTGTACGGCCCACGGCGAGACCGGAGCCGTTGAGCGTGTGCAGCAGCTCCGGCTTGCCGGTCGCCGGGTTGCGCCAGCGCGCCTGCATGCGCCGCGCCTGGAACGAACCAAAATAGCTACAGGAGGAGATTTCCCGATACGCATCCTGCCCGGGCAGCCAGACCTCCAGATCGTAGGTTTTGCAGGCTGAAAAGCCGAGATCACCGGCACACAGAATGACCTTGCGATAGGGCAGCTGCAATCGCTGCAGCACCGCTTCCGCGTGTCCGGTGAGCGTTTCCAGTGCCTGCTCGCCCTGCTCCGGCCGCACCAGGCTTACCAGCTCCACCTTCTCGAACTGATGCTGGCGGATCATGCCACGGGTATCGCGACCGTAGCTCCCCGCTTCGCTGCGGAAACAGGGCGTGTGGCAGGTCATGCGCAGGCCACTCTCGCCCAGTTCGCTGTCCTCGAGGATGCGGTCACGGGCAATGTTGGTAACCGGCACCTCAGCAGTGGGAATCAGGTAGTAGTCCTGGTCACCCTCGAGTCGGAACAGGTCCTCGGCAAACTTCGGCAGCTGCCCCGTGCCATACAGCGATTCACTGTTGACGATATACGGCACGTGTACCTCACGGTAGCCATGCTCGCAGGTATGCATATCGAGCATGAACTGGATCAGAGCCCGGTGCAGCCGCGCCAGTCCTCCGTGCATCACACTGAAGCGCGAGCCGGTGATCTTCCCCGCCAGTTCGCTATCCAGCAATCCCAGTTCCTCGCCGATATCCACGTGGTCACGTGCGGGAAAATCAAAGGTCGGCGGGGTACCCCAGCGCAACACCTCCACATTGTCTGCTTCGCTGTCACCGCCGGGTACATCGGGGTGCGGCAGATTCGGCAGACCACCGAGCCAGTCATCCAGCTGTTGCTGCACATCACGCGCCTCATCCGTGGCATCGTCGATACGCGCGGGGATCGCATCCAGCGTGGCATTGACCTCGGCCTTTGCCTCATCGACGCTCATGCCCTGCCCGACCAGCTGGCCAATTTTTTTGCTGGCCGACTTGCGCTCTGCCAACAGATCCTGGCTGGCGACATCTGCCGCCTTACGCCGGGCGTCGAGCGACACGAACGCCGACGCATCAAAGGCGACACCACGCTTTGCGAGTGCCGACGCGACCGCCTCAGGGTTAAGCCTGACTTCCTTTATATCCAGCATGTCCTGTGTCCCGTTTCTGAATCCCTGCCAAAGCCCGACGACGCCTGTTGCTCAGAGCAGCGCGCGGGCGCACTGCATACCTGCCGCCGCCGCCAGCACACAGCCCAGGGGGGTCACCAGCATATAGCCCAGTGCCTGGCCGCCCTGTCCCGCCTGCCAGAGCTGCAGAGCTTCGAGCGAAAACGTCGAATACGTGGTGAACGCGCCCAGAAATCCCACCATCAGCACCGCGCGCCAGTCCGGGTGCAGCGCCGAGCGCTCGACCAGCACAAACACTGCACCCATCGCCGCGCAGCCGCTGAGATTGACCAGCAGCGTTCCCAGTGGCCAGCTGCCCTGCCACAGACTATGCACCCAGCGCGCCACGCTGTAGCGCCCCACGGCGCCCGCCGCCCCTCCGAGGGCAATAAAGAACAGGTATTTCATGCATCTGCCTTCCGTGTGAAGCCACGAGCCGCGCCCGGCGCCGGCGATTGTACGCGCTTTGGACCGGGGTCGACAGGCTGCGTCGGTCAGTCGACGATGGTCAGTCGACGATGGTCAGTCGACGATGGTCAGTCAACAACGGTCAGTCGGCGTCGCGCTGCGTCGCGCTCCCGGCATCGCGCTCCCGCAGCAGCGCCAGCTTGTCCCGGATACGCTGCTCCAGTCCGCGGGGGACCGGCTGGTAATAGCCCGGCTCGCCGAGTTCGGACGGCAGGTAGCGCTCACCCGCTGCGTAGGCATCCGCCTCGTCATGCGCATAGCGGTAGCCACTGCCATAGTCCATCTGCTTTGCCAGCGCCGTCGGCGCATTGCGCAGGTGCAGTGGCACCTCCGCCGTCCGGCCAGCGGCGACATCCGCGGTCGCCGCGTTGAATGCCTGGTACACGGCGTTGCTCTTCGGTGCACAGGCCAGGTAGAGAACCGCCTGTGCCAGTGCCAGCTCCCCCTCGGGGCTGCCCAGACGCTCCATGACCTGCCATGCGTCAAGGCACAGCGTCAGTGCCCGCGGATCGGCGTTGCCGACATCCTCACTGGCGATGCGCACCAGGCGCCGGGCGAGGTACAGGGGGTCACAGCCACCATCCAGCATGCGGCAAAGCCAGTACAGTGAGGCGTCCGGGGCGCTGCCACGCACAGACTTGTGTAATGCGCTGATGAGGTCGTAAAACTGGTCACCCCCCTTGTCGAAGCGCCGCAGCGACTGCTGCCCGACTTCCTCAACCACCCGACGGCTTATCTCCCGCCCGCCGTCGTCAGCTGGCTCAACAAGGTCGGACGCCAGCTCGAGCAGATTAAGGCCGCGACGGGCGTCGCCGTCCGCCAGCTCGGCGAGCAGCGACAGCACCGCCGCGTCTGCTCGCAGCCCGTTGCCGATATGCTCGATGGCGCGCTGCAGCAGCTCGATCATGTCCGCTGCCTGCAGTGCACGCAACTTGTAGACGCGAGCACGGGACAGGAGCGCACTGTTCACTTCAAAGGCGGGATTCTCGGTGGTCGCTCCGATAAAAATCAGGGTGCCATCCTCAACAAAAGGCAGAAAAGCATCCTGCTGGGATTTGTTGAAGCGGTGCACCTCATCGACGAACAACACCGTATTGCGACCGCGGTGACGGTTCTGCTGCGCTGTTTCTACCGCCGCGCGGATGTCCCGCACGCCGCAGAGCACCGCAGACAGCTGTAGAAATGCCGCGTCCGCCATATCCGCCGCGATTCGCGCCAGCGTTGTCTTGCCAACCCCGGGCGGGCCCCACAGCAACATGGAATGCAGCTGGCCTGCCGCTATCGATCGCGAAAGAGGCTTCTCCGGCCCGAGCAGGTGAGTCTGGCCGACAAAAGCCGCCAGGCTGGTTGGCCGCAGCAGAGCGGCCAGAGGCCGGTAGACGCCCTGCTCCGCTTCACTGTCGAACAGGTCGCCCGCCTCAGGCATCGTGAATGAAAACGTCAACACCGTCCGCTGGGGTAAAGTTGAATACCTCGCTGTCGAAGGCCTCGACGGACAGGGCCTCCAGCGTTATTTCTATGCGCTGAGAAAGATTATCGACGATAGCCAGCTCGGCCGGCAGTCCGTCTTCGAAGGTCAGTTCCAGCGACTGGAAACCGGCATCGGGCGAGGTTGGCAGCAAAGTGTAAGCGGAGTCGCCACGCCGGGAGACCGTAAAGTCCCGTGCCAGACTGTCCCGGTCACCCGCCAGTACCTGCAGGGGCGCACTACCCGCCGCGCTGAGCGGGCGTCGTGTCGCGGTTTGCAGGTCGGCATCGTAGTGCCACAGGTGTGTACCTTCCGTCACGACCAGCTGGTTGTCCGGTGACTCGATGCGCCACAGGAAGCGTCCGGGCGCCTGCAGTTGGAACTCTCCCGTCGACCGGGTCGCCTTGCCACCCGACTCCGGATAGATCGTCTGGCGAAACCGCCCCGACAGCTGATCTATCGCGGAAAGCGTATCGCCAAGCGCACGCGCCGCCGGGCCGTTGCCCGGCCCCCCAGCCAGCAGCGTTCCCGGCGCCATCATGGGCAGCAGAAGAATCAACAGCGACAACGCCGCTCTCTGCCAGGCCGTTCTGTATTCACGATATCTACACATGATCAATCTCCTACCGGGGGCGGTGCCAGCACTTCACGCTGGCCATTGGTACCCATCGACGACACCACGCCCGCCGCCTCCATTGTTTCGATCAGCCGTGCCGCACGGTTATAGCCGATACGCAATTTGCGCTGCACGCTGGATATGGAGGCGCGCCGACTCTGGGTCACATGGTGCACCGCCTCGTCATACAGCACATCACTTTCGTCATCGCCATCCGCCTGCATTTCTCCCGGCGTTACCGGCGTGCTGCTGCCCTCGTCGAGGAGCCCCTCGATATACTCCGGTTCGCCGCGCCGCTTCCAGTCAGACACCACGCGATGCACTTCGTCGTCAGAACAGAACGCGCCGTGTACACGGGTAGGCATGCTGGTGCCCGGGGGGAGATAGAGCATGTCGCCATAGCCGAGAAGCTGCTCGGCGCCGCCCTGATCGAGAATGGTGCGGGAGTCAACCTTGGAGCTGACCTGAAAAGCAATCCGCGTGGGAACGTTGGCCTTGATCAGGCCAGTGATCACGTCCACCGAGGGCCGCTGGGTGGCGAGAATAAGGTGAATGCCTGCCGCTCGCGCCTTCTGTGCAATGCGCGCAATCAGTTCTTCAACTTTTTTGCCGACAATCATCATCATATCGGCAAACTCATCGATCACCACGACCACGAAGGGCAGTTTCTCCAGCGGCGGTGCACTCTGTTCCTCGTCGGTCATCTGCAGTATCGGATCCGGAGTCCAGAACGGATCGACCATGGGCGTCCCAGCCTTTTTCGCCTCCTCGACCTTGCGATTGTAGCCGGCAAGGTTGCGCACACCCATGGTCGCCATGAGTTTGTAGCGGCGCTCCATTTCCGCCACGCACCAGCGCAGTCCGTTGGCCGCATCCTTCATGTCGGTAATCACCGGTGTCAGCAGGTGAGGAACGCCATCATAGACAGACAGCTCCAGCATTTTGGGATCCACCAGGATCAGGCGGACGTCCTCCGGGGTCGCCTTATAAAGCAGACTGAGCAGCATCGCATTGACGCCCACCGACTTACCCGAGCCCGTGGTCCCGGCAACCAGCAGATGCGGCATTTTTGCCAGGTCGGCCACCACGGGGTGCCCCGAGATATCGTTGCCGAGGGCCAGCGTCAGTGGCGACTTGCTCTGGTCAAACGTACGCGAGGAGAGCACCTGCCGGAAGTTGACCACCTCGCGGTCCTCATTGGGTATTTCAATGCCGACCACACTCTTGCCCGCAATAACCTCGACCACGCGGACCGAGATGACCGCCAGCGAACGCGCCAGATCCTTGGCGAGATTGGAAATACGCGACACCTTGACGCCCGGCGCCGGCTGTAGCTCGAAGCGGGTTATCACCGGCCCGGGCATTACCGCCGTGACCTCTGCCGTGATGCCGAAATCCGCGAGCTTCAGCTCGAGCAGCTTGGACAGCTTTTCCAGGGCTTCCGGGGAATAGCCCCTGGACGGATCCTTGATCTCCGCATCGAGCAGGTCAAACG
>JBHEPQ010000265.1:0-18183 GCA_046260215.1 Chromatocurvus sp. | reverse complement strand
ATGCCAACCGGATTGGATCCCAGGCCTGAGCCCATGGAAACGAGGTAGAGGAATTCCGTGTTGAGCTTGTCTATCTCCCAGAACATTTTCCCGGAGGATTCTTGCCAGTAGAGGTTGAAGTAACCTTCCATAGGCGTGGTGTCAGCCACTATGTCGTCAAAACCGGAGTCTTGTGCAGACAGTTGGGACGGCAGAAATGACACACTGCTCAGGAAGATCAGCAAGGCCGGCATCGTTCTCGACTTGGTTATTCTCATATCAGCTTCCTTTACTCTGATTCTGGGGATTTCAGTACCGGGTAATCGACGCCCAGCTGTTGCAGGTAGGTTTCATACCTGGACGGATCATAATAGTACTTTGTCAGTTCAGACTTGTACCTCGCCATGATCCCCGTATTTTTCTCGATGGCAGGCGTATCACCCGCCGCGATAAAAGGAACATAGGTCTCATTCGCCGTCTGATCTTCCCGGTAATAGTTCCAGGCATCCTCAACTAGAGTTGGCTGCTGCAGCAGGTCCAGCATGGTTGTTGCAATTACCTTGGCACCCGCCGTCGCGCCCTTGTGCGCTATCGGTGTCGCCATGGCGATGGCGCTCGACCAGTGGTGTCCGGTGCGGCCCTCGATATTCGAAGGGAAGCGCAGCGTGACGGTCGGCACACTCCAGGACACATCACCGATATCATCGGAACCGCCGGATCTGGGCTCTTCGCGAGGCGCCGCAATTTCTTCCACGTTTGTTTTGAGTCCCTTGATTTCCTCTGTGTTCATGAATTCCTGGAACGCCCTGGCAAAAGACTGATCCTCTTCCGACCAGTCTGGCATACCCACCGAGACAATATTCTGTTGCATGGCTTCTGCTATCGGCTTGTTGAAATGTCGGGGATAGGCGGCACCGATGATGCGACGCGACACGTGGGTATCGGTCATCATGGCGGCACCTTCAGCCGTGCGCTGGAGTGCATCGAAGTTTTCACGGATCAGATCAGCGGTAATCTCGCGAATGAAGTACCAGACTGACGCGCTGGACGGCACCACGTTGGGTTGATCCCCGCCGTCTACTATTACATAGTGCGAGCGCTGCAGCGGACGTAAGTGCTCGCGACGGTAGTTCCAGCCGACATTCATCAGCTCGACGGCGTCGAGCGCACTCCGACCCTTCCAGGGATCGCCGGCGCCATGCGCAGCCGTCCCTTCGAAGGTGTATTCCACAGATACCATCCCGGTGCCCGTAGCCTGGCCCCAGCTGACGGCCATGCTGTCGCTGACGTGGGTAAACAGAACGGCGTCTACGCCCTCGTAGCGCCCATCCCGCGCAAACCAGGCTTTGGTGGCGAGTAATTCCTCCGCGATGCCGGGCCAGATAACAATGGTACCCTCCAGTCCATCTCGTTCCATGATGTCCTTTACTGCGAGTGCTGCCGTGATATTTACGGCCTGGCCGGAGTTGTGTCCCTCACCATGACCTGGTGCTCCCTCCACCAGTGCTTTTCTATAGGGCACGCCCGGCATCTGCGAGGACTTGGGAATACCGTCGACATCGGAACCGAGGGCAATCACCGGCGTGCCGCTGCCCCATGTGGCCCACCAGGCGCTGGGAATGCCGGAAACGCCCTGTTCAACCGTGAAGCCGTTTGCTTCAAGCATGTCGGTGAGATAACGCTGGGTCTCGAATTCCTGGAAACCCAGTTCTGAAAATGAAAATAAGCTGTCGACGATTTCCTGTGTGAGTTTGCGGCGGTCGTCGATGGTGGTCGCGACTTCTGCTTTGATGCCGGTCAGCGCCTGCCTTGATTTTTCCGATTCCCCCGCGCTGCTGCTGGCGTTCTGCGCCTGACTCCAATGGCTGAAAGCGAAGAGCACTGCTCCCATAACGAGTATTTTTTTCATGACAATCTCCTCCTTGATTTCGCAAGATACGGAGCAATTAGCGTGCCATAAGGCGATCCTGCAGCCCGCCGTGAATTAGCCGCTCCGGCGATTGCCTTTGGCGCCTGTCGTAGACGGGCCTCTTGTTCGTAACGCGTTCTAATGAAGGGCTCTTACGAGATGCGTGAGAATTACCGGTTTGAAGCAAGTCCGGCGCTCTCGCAGGCATTGAGGTGGGCAGTAACCATTAAGATCAGGATGCTGTCAACCAGATTGGTGCGTAGTCCTGTGGTTTTGCCTCTGTTTGGTGCGTTCTGTGTCACATCTTACGGCTGATCTGTTGGTTTTTCAGTGTTCCGATCAATGGCACAACATTTGCTCGGTCAGTCAAGTCGCTCTGTTGCAGCCAGTGATGAGGGGGTTATCACGCTGGATATGTACTACCAGTAGCAGAGCGGTTTTCGAGGGGCAGGTGTTTTTTCGCGCAGATCTACACAAGTGTGGGAAGCATCTTTCGAATCACCAGATAGAAGTGAGAGGTTTCTGACATGAGGGATCAAAAAGGAGTAAGGGCCACCGGTTTTCCGATTACGGGACTTGCCTGCGCGGTGGCTGCAGTCAATCTTACATGGTCTGTTTCCGCGGCCGCGCAATCTTCGCAAGAAAATAACATGATCGAACAGGTCGTTGTTACCGGCTCGCGGCTATCGCGATCCGGCTTCGATGCGCCGACGCCGGTCACCCTCCTCGGTGAAGATGAGATAGCGGCCGAGGCGCCGGCAAGTATCGATACCTTCGTCTCGACCATGCCTTCCGTCCAGGGCAGTCAGACTTCCTCTACCAACTCGGGGAGCCTGAGTGCGGGTGGCGCCGGTATTGCCGCGTTGAATCTGCGTGCCCTGGGTTTCCAGCGCACGCTGGTATTGCTGGATGGCAAGCGCAACGTCGCGTCGTCGAGCGCTGGCGCTGTCGACGTTAACACCATGCCGCAGGGTTTGATCAAGGGGGTGGAGATCGTGACCGGGGGGGCCTCTGCGGCCTATGGTTCAGACGCTGTGGGCGGGATCATCAACTTTATCCTTGATACGGAATTTACTGGCGTAAAGGCGAACGTGGACTACGGGGAAACCGCCCGCGGCGACGCCGAGAATAGCCGTTTCTCCTTCTCCGCAGGCAGCGGCTTTGCGGACGGCCGCGGCCATGCGTTGTTCAATGCGGAGATTTTTCGTTCAGATGGTATTCATTACACCTCCCGCGACTGGAACCTGACTGGCCTGCAGGGCATCGATAATCCCCGTCGCAATGAGCCTGGCCAACCGGATTTCCTGGTTGGGCGTAACATCGGCATTTCCGCGTATACGCCCGGCGGGCTTGTGCAACGTGTCAGTGGTCCTGGGGCGGCTTCCAGCGACCTGGCCGGCACCTACTTTGGCATTGGTGGTGCACCCAGCCAGCTGGTGTTCGGGGATGTTGGCGGTCAATGGATGCAGGGCGGTGATTGGGAATACACACTTTCTTCCATGCGCGGTACACAATCTCTGGCGGCCGAAGATAACCGCGATGCCTATTTTGGCCGGGTCGAGTTTGAGGTCTTGCCCAATGTGAACGTTTTCGCCCAGGCGTCCTACGCAGAGTACGACGGGCTCAGCTTTTACATCCGTCCGACCCAGACTTTTACCGTGGAGCAGGACAATGCCTTCCTGCCTGAATCCGTGCGCCAGCAGATGATCGCTGATGACGTTACCTCCCTTACCGTGCGGCAGGCTCACGAGGACGTGCCGGCATCCGGTACCACCAACTCGCGCGAGACAACGCGCTGGGTGTTTGGAGCCGACGGCTTTTTTTCTGCGTTCGGCCAGGACGTAGATTGGGATGTCTACTGGCAGACGGGTATTACCAAGACCAACGAGCTGCAACAGCTGACCTACAATACCGCAAATTTCCGCGGTGCTCTGGATTCAATCGTGGACCCAGACAGCGGACAGATACGCTGTCGTGATCTCGAGCGTGATCCCTCCTGTGTACCCTTCAATCCACTTGGCGTTGGCGTGGCCTCTGAAGAGGGCCTTGACTATGTGCTTGGGCGTCCCCAGCGCCGCCAGGAACTACAGCAGGATGTTTTTGCCTTCAACTTCCGAACCAGCAGTATTGAAGGCTGGGCGGGACCGATTGCACTCGCCATCGGAGGGGAGTACCGCAAGGAACAGATCGACGGCAGTGTCGAAGAGCGCTTCAGAAGCGGCTGGAAGTATGGCAACTATCGAGTCACAGACGGAGATTATGACGTTATCGAGGGTTATATCGAGGCGGGGATACCACTTTTCGAGGGTATGGACCTCAATGCCGCGGCGCGGCGCACGGATTACAGCACTTCTGGTGGTGTCAGCACGTGGAAGGTAGGCCTGACTTATTCGCCGATTCCCGACGTCACGTTTCGTGCCACACAATCGCGAGACATTCGCGCGCCCAACCTGGCAGAACTGTTTGACCCGGGTACTGCCCGAACAAACAATATTGTTAACCCTAACGCACCGGGTAGTGGTTCCGACGAATTCCTGGAGCAGTTGAGAGGGGGCCTGGGCGTGGGGCCCGAGGAAGCCGACAGTTTTGGAGTTGGCGTAGTAATTCAGCCACGCTTTTTGCCGGGATTCTCTGCGGCTATTGACTTCTACGATATCGAGATTGAGGGCGTGATCGGGTTTCTCACGGCCGAGCAGGTTTCCGAGCTGTGCTTCTTCGAGGGTGTAGAGAACTTCTGCGATCGTATCCAGTTCGCTGACGCCAGTCGCACTGACGTGACACAGATCAACCTGTTCCGCGAGAATCTTTCTTCCCTCGAGTCCCGAGGGATTGATCTGGAGGCAAGCTATAGGTTCGACCTTGCGGATCTGTCATCAGACCTTCCCGGCACAATCCAATTGCGGGCGCTCGCAACGCACTATATGCGCAACATTCGCGACGATGGTGAAAACGCCTTCGATGATGCGGGCCGCAACACTGGCGACACGCCGGACTGGGTTTACCGACTCACGGCCATGTATACGCTCGCGGATTGGACCGTTAACGCGACGGTGCGCGGAGTCAGCTCCGGGGTAGTGGACAACGCCTACATCGAATGCCAGATCGGTTCCTGTCCGGAATCCCAGGCGCCATTTTTCACCATCAACGATAACAAGGTGGATGGTGCGTCATATCTGGACCTGTATGTGTCCAAGAACCTCAGCCTGGGCCGCGGCGAGGCCGAGTTTTTCGGTCAGGTACGAAACCTGTTCGACAGCGATCCCGAGCTGATGCCATTCCCGCAGTTCAGGGGTTCTGAAAACCGGCCTGGCTACCTGCCGACCAATCGCAATCTTTACGATGTGCTCGGTCGGACTTTCCGCGTCGGTCTCCGTATGACGTTCTGAAGGGGTGCTACCGATTGCGCAGCAGAGAGCGCAATCGGAAGCCGTTTCATTGTCTGAATCAGGGCAAGGCAGAGAAGAAGCCGTGGCCTACTCATAAACAGGGGAGCTGCCTGATGGAAAATCGTTGCGCACCGAGTACAAGACCCTTTCTGTTTCTAATGGCGAGTTCTGTAATGTGGGTTCTCGCTGCCTGTACCGATAGTTCGGCGCCCGACTCCGGCAGCGCGTCGTCGTCGGCTGGGCTCGCAGGTGAAACCAAAACGTCTTCGGCACCCGTGCTCGGGATCCGGCCAGTTGCAGATGAAACAGTCTCCATCGATATGTCCCGGATACACAATCCGGAATTGCTTGAAATATTTTCCTACATTGACGAACACATCGATGAGCACGTCGTCAATCTGCAGAAATGGATACAACAGCCGAGTATCTCCAATACCGGTGAAGGCATTCAGGAATCTGCCTACATGGTCAAGGGCTTCTTTGACCAGCTTGGCTGCCAGTTCACCAATGTCTACGATGTCGGCATCACCGAATGGGGCCAACAGGGAAATCCCGTCGTTTATGCCGATTGCAATGAGGGTAAGGAAAAAACGCTGGTGCTTTACTGGATGTACGACACCATGCCAGTTACGCAGCCTGATTTGTGGAAAGCCCCACCCTTCGAAGCCCGCCTGGTAGAGCAGGCTCCGTACGAAAAGGTGGTCATTGGACGCGGCGCCAATAATTCAAAGGGTCCGCAAATGACCCAGCTCAATGCGCTGATGGCCATGAAGGCGGTCACCGGCACCTTGCCTGTCAACATCATCTTTGTTGCCGAGGGCGATGAGGAAAGAATGTCCATCGGCTATCGCAAATTCGTTCGTGAACACCCTGAATTGTTTGAGGCTGCCGACGCAATGTATCGCTTTGGCCGTCAGGGGGGCATCAGCGGTGGCTCAGAAGGAAGCGTGTTTGTCGAACTGATCACCAGTGGTGAGAGCTGGGGGCGCGGCCCCGTGTACAGCAATATTCACGGCGGGCGTAAACGCCAGGTGGATGCGCCGGCCTGGCGCCACATCAAGATGCTGAACACGCTTGTTGACGATTTCGGCAACAAGGTCATGATCGACGGTTTCTACGACAATATTGTGCCCCTGACGGAAGTGGAGGAAGCAAAGCTGCGTCGCGCCGCCGAGAACCTCGATCTGGAAGTGGCTGCTGCAAATCTTGGCGTGGCACGTTTTATCTCCGACGACCCCTACGAAGTCGTCAAAATGGCCAGCGCCGGGCAATCCATGAACCTGGACGGTATCTGGGGCGGCAACATGTTTGAGGGTGGATCTGGCGCGATACTGCCAAACCGGATCGTCTCCAAACACAATTTCCGTTACGTGCCCAACCAGGATGGTCTCGATATCGTCGATAAGTTGCGTGTCCATCTGGACAAACACGGTTACGAAGACGTCGCCATCAACGTCGTGGGTGATGTGCCCTGGGCCCGTATGCGTTACGACAGCGATATTGCCAAATCCGTTATGCGGACCTTCGATACCTTCGATATTGCTTACAACGACCCCATCGCGGAAGAGGAATCCATCCTCGGCGGTTACTGGCCTGCCTATTTGTTTGCCGGTGATGTCCTTGATATTCCCATTGCCAGTGGCAATGCAGGCTCTGGCGGTAACTCCCATGCCGCGAACGAATACTTTGTGATTGAAGGCGCCGGTGGTACCTATGGCCTCGCCGGTGGCGAAAAATCCATTGCCACGGTGCTGTATAACTACGCCGGATTGAATGAACCTGCCGCAGAATAGGAATGCAGGGCCTGAGTTGATTGCGCAGCGGCATTCATGGGTATTTGGTTGTCAATAAAGCGATGCCGGATCACGGGTCGGAGCCTGTCTGATGAGTGAAACTGAGAAAGAGTCAACGGATGTCCGGAGCCTTTCCCGTCGCACGCTACTTGCGGGCACAGCTGCTGCCTTTGGCGCGAGTCTTCTGCCACGCCCAAAGGCTTATGCCCAGGCCGCTTCCGCGAGCACTGCGGAAATCCTTGTTTTCACCCATACCACCGTAATCACCAATGATGCACAGCGACGCAGTCTTTCAGATGTGGCGCTGGCGGTGCAGGGAGATCGGATTGCCGCCATTGGTGACACGGATGAGGTGCTCGCGCAGTTTCCCGGGGCGGAGATTTATGACGGTCGTCGCAAGGCCGTCATGCCCGGGCTGATCAACTGTCACGCCCATCTGGCGCAGGCCCTCGACAAGGGTTTCAATGAAGATTTCGGTTTCCCTAACAGTCTGGAACTGCCTGTGCGGCCAGCGCAGATGATCACGCCAGAAGAAGGCACCATCATGTCAATGGTGGCGGCGCTGGAAGCGCTGCGTGGTGGCACTACCACAGTGGTTCAGAACGTGGGTAATATCGCGCGGGATGCAAAAGCGCTTGCATCCACCGGTCAGCGTTGGGTGTTTGCAGAGTCGGTGCGCGATATCGAAACAGTCGACGGGCCGATGTCGCCACCGCGGCTGGCCGAAAGTGTGCCGCCGCGTTTTTCCGATAAGTTGCGCACGGAAGGCATGCAGCGCATCGCAGATCTGCACAGCACCTGGCATGGTCACGACAATGGTCGAATACAGGTATTTCCCGCCGCAGCGCTGGTTGAACTGAGCTCTCCGCAGCTGCTGTGTGATGTGCGCGAATTTGCTGATAGCCATAACCTGGGCTACACGATTCACATGACGCAATCCCAGGCAGAGGTGGATTTCATGTTGCGGTACCACGGCGTAAGACCAGCCATCTTCCTTGAGAAGCATGGCTATCTCGGACCGCGACTGTTTGCTGCCCATGCCCGCTACTGCGACGCCATGGAAATTGAAGCATTGGCGCGTTCCGAGACCATGGTTTCGCACCAGGCGGCCATGGCGGCAAACCGTGGCGTCAATCCACCCGTTGCCAGCCTTCGTGATGCCGGTGTTCGTATTTGTCAGGGCACTGACAATAACAACAACGACATGCTGCATGTCATGAAAACCGCGATTGGGATGGAGCGCATCCAGCGCAGTGATGGTATACCCGGCACCCTGCCGCAGCCCGAGGATATTCTCCGGGATTGCTGTACTGGTGGTGCGCACGCCATCAATATGGCCACGAGTCTGGGGTCGCTGGAAGTGGGCCGCAAAGCCGATCTGCTGGTACTGGATGTCATGAAGCCGCACCTGACGCCCTCCGGGCGGATTCTCTCGGCCTGGATACATAACGGCCAGCCATCCGACATTGAATCGGTGATGGTCGATGGCCGTTTTCTGATGCGTGACAAGCGTGTGCTGACGGTGGATGAAGAGGCCCTGATGGAAGAGGCCTGGGGCATCGGTCGTCGGGTGTGGGATCGCCTGCTTGAGAATGGGCCCCTGCCGTTGCCGCGGTTCAGTTGAACTTCAGTCGTGGCCGTGCCGATAAGCGTGTCTGTTCTCACCCGCGATACGCTCCCTCGCGCTGTTAGCCATTTCCATCCGCAGGTTTCCATTTTGGTGCCAATTGGCACTGACTGCGCTTTTCTGGTGCTCTGCCTGGCCGTATCGGATCGTTTGTTTCGAGGGCTTTTCCATTTCGCGCTCGCTGGTAGTGCCTGGGGGTTGCAGTGAGCTTGCAGAAGAAGGCGCCTCTAATGCAGAAAAAGACAATTAAATACAGGTGCTTACTGGCACTCGCCTGTGGCGTATGCAAGCCTGCGATGTCGGCTGCGTATATTGAGCAACACCCATTGTCCCGTTCTCAAAAACACAGCCATCTGATGGCATATTTTCTGCATCGTTTAAACCTATGTCAGCCGCAGTTTACATAAGCCCCAAAATAATCATTCAGACTAGCCAGCCCGGCCGAGGTGATTCATGAACCAGACTCTGCTAAACGCCCCGTTTGAAAAAAACAGACTTTCCGCTGCAGTCAGTCACGCCCGCAAAGGCGTGAAGCTTGCTTTCGTCACGGGTGTCATCGCTATGCTCAGTGCCTGCGGCAATGACTCGGACACACAATCCGGTTCTTCTTCCTCTCCTTCAATGTCACAGTTGAGCGAGTCCTCGACAAAGCCGTCGCTCGGTGTCCGGCCGAAAGGGGATGAGGAAATTGAAATAGATATGAGTCGCATCTACTCGCAGGAGCTTCGGGAGGTGTTTGACCATATTGACGTGAACATAGATGAGCATGTGCTGAATCTGCAGAGCTGGGTGCAGCAACCGAGTATTTCCAACACCGGTGAAGGAATTCCCGAATCCGCTGAGATGGTCAAGGGTTTCTTTGACCAGTTGGGATGCCAGGAAACCAGTGTCAATGATGTCGGCGTAACCGAGTGGGGCCAGCAGGGAAACCCCGTCGTCTATGCGAAATGTGATGAGGGTGCTGAGAAGACGCTGATTGTCTACTGGATGTATGACACGATGCCGATATCGCAGCCTGACCTTTGGAAAGCGCCTCCCTTTGAAGGACGACTGATGCGGCAGGATCCTTATCCACTCGTCATGATCGGCCGCGGCACAAATAATTCCAAGGGTCGCCAGATGGCATTTCTTAACGCAATGATGTCCATAAAGGCGACAACAGGCAAACTGCCGGTCAACCTGATTTTTGTCGCAGAGGGTGACGAAGAGCGAATGTCCATTGGCTACCGCAAGTTTGTTCGGGAAAATCCGGAGCTATTTGCGGGGGCCGACGCCATGTGGTCGCTGGGCAACGGTGGCAGCTCCGAGGGCTGCGTTTTCGTTGAACTGATCACCAGCGGTGAGAGTTGGGGCAAGGGTCCCAACTACTCCAATATCCATGGCGGCAACAAGCGCTCTGTCGATGCGCCCGCCTGGCGTCATATACAGATGCTGTCCACTCTGGTTGATGAAACCGGCAACAAGGTCATGATCGATGGTTTTTATGACGATATCGAGCCCATGACACCCGAGGAACTCGCCGCCATGGAAACGCGGGCAGAAGATTTTGATCTCGAGCGTGCTGCGCGCAACCTGGGTGTCGAGCGTTTTATTTCCGATGACCCGCTCGAGCATCTGAAAATGGCGCGCTACGGTACCTCACTCAATCTCGATGGTATCTGGGGCGGTAATATGTTCCCCGGTGGCTCCGGCGCCGTCCTGCCGAATCGTATCGTGTCCAAGCACAACTTCCGTTACATACCCAATATGGACGGTATGGATATTGTCGACAAACTGCGCAAGCATCTTGATAAGCACGGTTACGAGGATGTGGAAATCAATGTGGTAGGTGACGTGCCCTGGGCGAAGATGACCTATGACAACGATCTCGCCCGCGCGGCCGAGGAGATGTTTGTCACGTTTAACAAACCGCAGCCTGATCGTATCCCGCACGAGTCTATACTGGGGGGGTACTGGCCGGCATACCTGTTCGCCGGCGACGTCCACGATATCCCGATTGCCGGTGGCAACGTCAGCTCTGGCGGCCACTCGCATGCGGTGAACGAGTTTTTCGTTATCGAGGGCTCTGGGAAGACTTACGGCATGGCCGGAGCGGAAAAGTCCATCGCCACTGCAATTTACAATTATGCCGGGCTCAACCAGCCCGAGCCCGAGGCCGACGTCGCAGCGGTCGAGCGCGTGGCGGCGATTGACAGCAAATAACGCGCAGCAACAGGGGTAATATGCCATGCCGGTCATTTGCATCAGTAATCTGACGAAAACCTATGTGATGGGTGAAAACCAGGTGGAGGCCCTGCGGGGCGTCTCCCTGGAGATCGAGAAGGGTGAGTTCGTCGCCATCACCGGTGCCTCCGGTTCCGGCAAATCCACGTTGATGCATATCCTCGGGTGCCTCGATACGCCCACGGAAGGAAGCTATCTGCTGAATGGCGAGGATGTCTCGCACATGAGTCGAGATGCTCTCGCGGAAATACGTAACAAGGAGATTGGTTTTGTATTTCAGGGATTCAATCTGTTGCCCCGTACCAGTGCAATGGAGAATGTAGAGGTTCCGTTGCTCTATTCCCGGCCCTCGCTATCCAATGCTGAGCGGCACGAGCGGGCGCTGGAGGCGCTGGATTCCATGGGACTGGGTGACCGTCTCGACCACCATCCAAGCCAATTGTCGGGGGGGCAGCAGCAGCGCGTTGCCATCGCGCGGGCGCTCGTGAACAAACCTTCGCTCATACTTGCCGATGAGCCCACGGGCAACCTTGATACGAAAACCAGCGTCGAAGTGATGCGTCTGCTGCAGGACCTGCGCGCAAGCTCCGGCATCACGATCGTTCTGATCACCCACGAGCCTGAAATTGCGGCTTACGGGTCCCGAATCATATCCATCCGTGACGGCGTAGTGCTCGATGATGTGAAGAACACCCCTGTGCAACCGCCGGAGCAGGCAGAGGAGTCGCGCCTGGCCGTCGGGGCAAAATGACCGTGTGGGGTCAGCATACACTGAGTCTTGCCCTGTCAGCACTGCGCCGCAACAGACTGCAGACTGCACTTGCGCTTCTGGGTGTCATGATTGGTGTGGCGGCACTGGTCAGCAGTCTGGCATTGGGGCGTGGCGCGCAGGCAGCGCTGCGCGACCAGTTGCTGGCGGCGGGAGCAAACATGATCGTGGTGACCGCTGGCAATTACCAGGTTGAGAGTAGCGACAGCGGGGGCGTACAGGCCGACCACGCTCAGCTACAGGGTCCCAAGGCACAGCCGCTGCCAGAGTTTTTGGTTGCTGCGCTCAGGGAGGCCAACCAGACGCGACTGCGTAACGCGGTATATCGCGCGGACCCCGTGGCAGAGGCGGCGGAGCGTATTCTGGCCGAGTTGCGGGCGGGTGGCCTGCGCTCCGTGCACTTTGAGGATGACCCGTTTGCCGAGCACGATCACCCAACGGCCAGTGAGCGGCTAGGCGATTCCATGGCCGGTCTCGGGGCCGCCGCTACCCTGACACGCGAGGATGCCCAGGCGATTCTCACCGGTATACCGGGTGTGCAGTTCGTTGCTTCCGGCGTGCATGAGCGTGCCAGGGTTGTGCTCGCCAGCGACTCTGGCAGTCAGTGGTTCACGCGACTGCACGGGACCGAGTCCGAGTTGATCCGTATCCGTCGCGGCTGGAATTTTCCGCAGGGCCGTTTTTTTAATGCACAGGAAGTCGCCGATGCGGAGCAGGTGGCAGTGCTGGGTCGGGTCGTCGCAGACCGACTATTCGGTGCCGATGTTGATCCTGTTGGCGAGGATATCGTCCTTTGGAACCAGCCTTTCATCGTGCGCGGCGTGGTAGGCAGCAGCAGCTGGATGGCGCAGCCAAGTCCAGGGGACGATCAGTTCGATGCCGTTTATGTGCCGGTAAGCACCGTCCATCGCCTGCTGAACCTGAGTAAGCTCAATACGATTACCGTGACCACTTCATCTGCTGGCGATACCACTCGGATCGCCAAGGAAATTACTGCGCTTCTGCGCCAGCGTCACGGTATTGCGGATACGATGCCTGATGATTTCAAGGTGCGCACCCTCGCTCAGGAGCGTCTCGGGGGAGGCCTGCCTCCGGGACTGGCGCGGGTGGTGGGCGGAAATCTGAAGGAACTCGACAATCTCACGATTGAGCAACTGTCGCGATCGTTGGAAAAAGCTAACAGGACGATGTTGAGTCTGTTGGCCGGGGTCGCCGCCGTTTCGCTGCTGGTGGGCGGTATTGGCGTCACCAACCTACAGCTATTGTCAGTGACCCAGCGCACTCGCGAGGTTGGTCTGCGTATGGCGCTCGGCGCCCGCCGACGCGATATCGCCTGGCAGTTCCTTCTGGAGGCGGTGCTTCTGGCCGTTTTTGGTGGCGTGCTGGGTATTCTTCTCGGGGTACTTGCGGCTGGGAGTCTTGAGGAGCTGTTCCAGTGGACCACCGAGATCTCTCCGTTGACCAGCACGATATCGTTGGTAATCGCCGTGTTGCTCGGGGCCTGCGCCGGTGTTTACCCGGCAAGACGTGCGGCTGCTCTGGATCCCATTGGAGCCCTGCATCATGAATAAAACAACAGCCGCTTTGGCGGGAGGCATTATGCAACGCAGCGAACGAGTCAAATTTTCCGCTTACCTGTTTGCGCTCTGCCTGGTCTTGCCGGGCCTGGCAAGGGCGCAAAGCAGTGAACCTCACGGCGATCATAACCCGCATCACGGTGGCTTCGTACTGATGTACCAGGATCTCCACTTCGAGGTAGTGCTGATTGACGAGGGAGGTGTGGGAGTCTGGTTTACCGATGCGCAACGTAACGAGCTGCCGGCAGTGGCAGTATCCGATGTCGTTGTGGAAATCGAACATGCCGAGGGCGAGGCCGAGTATCCGACGATGCGTATCAGCGATGAGGGTGACCACTGGTTTGGAGAGAGCGGACTGGTCGAGCACCCGGAAAGCGTTGTACGAGTGGGATTCCTGTATGAGGGCGAGCCCTGGATGCTGGATCTGCCGGTGTCGTATCTGATGGCCGATTCCACGAAGGATGCCAATGGGGCTATGGGGAAACCGGATCCTCATGCTGGGCATTGATCTGCGACTCGCGTTGCGGGCAATTATCCGTAACAAGCTGCAGTGCATACTCACGCTGTCCGGTATGAGTGTCGCAGTTGCAATGGTTGTGATCGTTACGGGTCTCGGTCGCGGCGCCCAGATCCGTATAGAGAATCAGATAGAGAGCGCTGGGCCAACCCTGATTACCGTGAAGTCCGGTAATTATCGTCCCGCAGCGATCGCGAACGCTGGCCTTCAGGACAGTGCCGGCGGTGAGCCTTCCGAAGGCATCATGGGGCTTGCCGAGGGTCGTTATTCCGGACCCGACGATCCAGCGCTAGTGGCAGAGCGGGATCGTCAGCGCAAGAGGCGGGAGAAACCGCCTCGAAATAAATACCGTACACCTGCTGACCCGCTGAGCCTTGAAGAGTTGGAGCTGCTCGCCGGGACTATCGAGAATGTGCGTACGGCGGCCGCCACGACCAGCGGTAACCTTAGCGTGAGCGCCGGGCAGAAGCTCCCCGTCAGCACCGTTCGTCTGATCGGTTATCAGGTGGCCTGGCCCGCAATCCGCCGCTGGCAACTGGTCGACGGTCGTCATATCAGTGCAGCTGAACATGACTCTGATGCGGAAGTTGCCCTGATTAGCGTCGCTGCGGCACAGCGTCTTTGGCCCGATGGGTCAGCGCTGGGTAGTACCCTTGTTCTGTCAGAGCGGTCCTTGAGAATCGTCGGTATTTTCCGCGCGGGCGATGAGGATGGCGGGTCCCTCGTCGTCCCTGCTCTTTATGTTCCACTGGGGCTGGCTGGCTCGCTACTGGGTCGCAATGATTTTGATACGATCGTGGTGCGCTCCAGATCGGTGGCATTTACCAGTCAGGTGGCCGATGACATCAGAGCGGCCCTGCGTGAATTGCACGCGCTGAAAGACGATACGCTAGACGATTTCCGGGTCGAAACCCAGGGTGTGAGCGCAATGCCGGGGCAGGGGATGGATCCGCGCCTGACGCGGGCTATGCAGTCCAATGTGGTTGAATTCGAGCAGGCATCCTGGGCGGAAATGGCCAAGAGCCTGCGCCAGGCGGGTCTGACGTTTACCCTTTTGCTCTCTGCCGCTGGTTCTGTGTCTCTGATTGTCGGCGGCATTGGCATCATGAACATCATGCTGGTATCAGTCGTTGCACGGACACGGGAGATTGGTCTACGGATGGCGGTCGGTGCACACATGAACGACGTGTTGCGGCAGTTTCTCGTCGAGGCCATTGTACTGGCCACGGCAGGTGGTCTTATTGGTCTACTGCTGGGTGCGGGGGGCCTCTGGATAGCAAGCCGCGGTTTCCAGTGGGCTACCGCCATTTCACCGGTCATGCTGCTGGCAGCGGTGGTCATGGCCATATTCACAGGCGTGTGTTTTGGCTACGGTCCAGCGCGACGTGCTGCGCGCCTCGATCCGGTGGTTGCACTGAAGAGTGAGTAGAAATCTTGAAGCCGCGTGATCTCGCCGCGGATACGTCTATAGGAGTTGTGCATGGTCAACGTATTGTCGGTGAACGTCCGTCTTGCTTTGCGTTCATTGGGCCGCAACCCATTGCGCAGCGGATTGACAATGCTGGGTATCATCATCGGGGTAGCGGCCGTTCTGACAATGATTGCTATTGGCACGGGTGCCCGCGATTCAGTGGAGGGCGAAGTCAGCTCGGCCGGCACCAATCTGATTTTTATTAAATCCGGCAATTACACACGCGGCGGCGAAAGCGTAGGTGTCGCGGCGGGACGCGGCGCGGCCACGACGCTTGTTCCGGCTGATGCAGAAGCGCTGTTATCACAGATTGACGGTATTATGGCGTTCAGTCCTGGAAATTCACTGCGCACTTTTCTCAGCAGTGACGGTGCTAGGGCCTTCGCACGAGTGCAGGGCGTCAGCAGCGCGTTTGCGGAGATGTACAGCTGGGAATTCCCTCGCGGCCGCATGCTTCGGGACACGGGAGAGCCAGAGGCCGTTCTGGGTGCGCAACTTGCCTTCAGCATGTTTGGTGATGCAGTGAATCCGATTGGACAGGTGATCGCGCTACGGAACCGGAACTATCGGGTGGTCGGAATTACCGACAGCATGACAGACGACCAGAGCGAGGTTATGTTCGTGCCGTGGCGGGTCCTGCAGGGCAGCCTTGATGTCTCCCACCTGGACGGTATCATCCTCGCGGCAGAGAAAGCGGGCGAGAGCTCAAATATCGCGCGGCAGGCGGGCCGAATACTGCGAGAGCGGCATGGCATTCCCCCCTTGCCGGAGGGCGACGTCAGTTACCTGGCCGGCGAGCGCGGCGCTGAGCCCGACGATTTCACCATTCAGACACAGGCAGCGCAGGCACTGACCAAGGGCCTCTACACACCTGCGGCGGCTTTTGCTCTTGCCAATCTGCCGAAGCTTGATGAAGTGACGCTGGAGGAGATGGCCGACACATTGAACCGTGCCAGCGGCACGATGACCGCGCTGCTTGCCAGTATTGCTGGCGTTTCTTTGCTGGTAGGCGGCATCGGCATCATGAATATCATGCTGGTGTCGATTACTGAACGCACACGTGAGATCGGTCTGCGCATGGCGACCGGTGCACGGAGCCGGGATCTTGGTATGCAATTTCTTGTAGAGGCGTTCACGCTGAGTATTATTGGCGGTGTTATCGGTCTGTTGCTAGGGCTGCTCGCAGCGCAACTGATTGGCTGGTCGCTGGGCTGGCAGACAACGGTCTCGGTGCCTGCGATGTGCCTCGCTATCGGCATTGCCGGTGCCGTCGGGCTGATTTTTGGCAGCTACCCGGCGCAGCGCGCCTCGCGTCTCGACCCGATAGACGCATTACGCACCGAGTAGAGTACGTCTCATGCCGTTACGGGCCCTCTTGCGCACCTGTGTACTGGTTCTGGCTGTGACCGGCCTTGCGAGTTGCGAGCCCTCAGATCCCGTTGCCGCCGCGGCAGAGCGTTATGTGCAACTGGCACTGTCGCTGGATCAACTGGCCGAAGGCGAGGTGGATGCCTGGTTTGGCCCGAGTGACTATGTGCCGGAAAAACCGCTTGCCGACACTATCGAGTCCCTTCTGGTTGAGGTGCGCGACTACGATGCGTCGCTGCGCGATCGCGCCCTGCCGCAGGACGATGCTCGGTTGCAGACTTTGCGTGAGAAATCTGCCCACCTGCTCGCCGTGACGGAGTATCTGACTGCATCGTCACTGCCGCCTCTTGCAGATGAACTGCAAACGTTATACGGCGCTTCGCTGCCATCCCCGCCTGACGATGGCGAACTGGAGCGGGTTTTTGAGGAGCTTTCTGCACTGCTTCCCGGCCGCAGGACTCTGTCGTTTCGCATTGCGGCCTATCGCAATACGCTGTTGATATCGGCAGATCGTCGCCGTCAGGTGTTTGAGCGCGCTTTACAGGAATGCCGTGAGCGCACGCTTGCGCACTGGTCGCTGCCCGCCAGCGAGCAGCTCGAGCTGCAATGGACCCGCGATGTGAAGACCCCATGGCACAGCTACCAGGGCGAATTCCGCAGTGTATTGCAACTCAATGACCTGACCCTCGGCTACGTGGGTTCCGTGTTGGACGTTGCCTGCCATGAGGGCTACCCCGGTCATCATGCGCAGTTTGTGCTCTATGAACAGGCTGGTGGAGGGACTCGGGTTGAAGACCAGCTGGTGCTGTTAAGAAGCCCAGAGACCGCTTTGCGTGAAGGTGCAGCCGAGTTGGGCGTTGACCTGCTTTTCCCGGGCGAAGATCGACTCCGTTTCGAGCGCGACGTGCTGTTTCCCCTGGCGGGGCTTGACCCCTCGCAGGCAGCGACAAATTTGCGTATCACCCGGCTTCTGCAGCGCCTTGGGCCCGCCGTGGTGCCTATTCTTACCACCTACCGTGATGGTGGTGTGACATTCAACTCCACCACTTTTGAGCTGGAGCGTTATGCACTGGTGCAGGCTCCGCGCAAAGCTCTGGAGCACTTCGATCGCTACGGTGCTTACGCACTGTCTTATATTGTGGCAAGACAAGCCTTAGCCGATTGGCTGGCAGCGCAGGGTGAGGACCAATGGACTTCCCTCGCGAACATTCTTATTGAGCCGGATCAGTCAGCAATCTGGCGAAGCGAAGAATAATTGTCTCACAGTGAGTTTCGATGTTACGGTTTAGTCCTCATCCAAAACAAGAGATCAGAGCGTGGTGAATCTTTTAAAAATTATTGTCGGCGCCTCATTGGCACTGCACAGTCTCTGGGTTGCGGCAGAGCCGCTCGACGCACTTGAATTTCGCAATATTGGCCCCATCCGCGGCGGTCGCGTAACGGCTGTCGGCGGAACGGTGGCTGAACAGGGTACTTTTTATATGGGTGCTTCCGGTGGCGGCGTCTGGAAAAGTACCGACTACGGCATGACCTGGAACAATGTCTCTGATGGTTTCTTTGCCTC
>JBHEPQ010000260.1:0-2516 GCA_046260215.1 Chromatocurvus sp. | reverse complement strand
GCCGGGATGAAGTTGGCCGCGTCGTCAAGGCGTGCCGCCGCGCGCCCGAAGTCCAGATAGCGCTCGGTTTTATACCCAAAGGTGGAATCGAGGGTGTTGATGGCCTTGTAGGTCATGGCTGCCACCGGGCCACCAACTACGGCAAACAGCAGGGGTGCGGTGACGCCGTCCACGGTGTTTTCCGCTACGCTCTCCACCGTGGCGCGGCTGATCTCAGCTGCGTCGAGTTGCTGGGTATCGCGTCCCACCAGTTGTCCTATTTGCTCCCGTGCCTTGGGCAGATCGCCCAGCTGCAACGGTTGTTGTACCGCGCGCGCATGATCGGCAAGACTCCGCGTCGCCAGGGTGGTATAGAGCACGATGATGGCCATCAGATCACCGAGACGTGGATGGAGCGCGGCGCCACCATACACCAAAGCGGCCGTTATCAGGGTGGTACCGCCGACAATCAGCAGTACCGCGACCAACCCGGCGCGAAATCCGTCATCCAAGCGCTGGCGCTGGGGTGCCTCCACGGCCAGGGCGGCGCGGCCGATCCACTGCACCGGATGGGGCCAACGTGGGGGGTCACCGCACAGGGCGTCCAGGGCCAGGGCCGCCACTAGATGAACCCATAGCGGCATCACAGGCCCATCCTCCGATAGAGAGCATCCATGTCCAGGGCTGCGCGCACGGTGTCGGCGAGGCGGTCAAAGGCCGGTTCCAGGTCATAGCAGGCGCGGATGCGGCCATCACATGGCCAGCCGCGCCGCTGGCGCAGTTTATCGATGAACCAGCGCCGGAACGGATCGGCATCGAACAGACCGTGCAAATAGGTGCCCCACCCCCGCCCGTCGCGCAGGGCACCGCCGATCAACTCGCCCGCGGCGTTGTAGGCCAGGGGCTGGAGTGCGCCGGCACTGGTGCGCCCGTGGTGGATCTCATAGCCCGTCAGTTCGAGCCCCGATGGAATATGGCGGCAGCGGGTCTGCACTGTGGTTTTTTCAGGCTCCAGACAGGTGTCCAGGGGCAACAGGCCCAGACCTGCCAGGGGCGCGTAGGTTCCTTCGATGGCGTGGGGGTCATGCAGTCTGGTGCCGAGCATCTGAAAACCGCCGCACACACCAACGACTTCGCAATGCTCGTCATTGGCCAACTGCACCAGACGATCCGCCAGACCGTTGCTGCGCAGGTGAGTCAGATCAGCAGCGACATTCTTGCTCCCGGGGATTACCACTGCGTCGGGGTGCTTCAAGTCCTTGGCGTGGCGTACCACGCGTACCCGCACGTCCGGCTCGATGCTCAGGGGATCAACATCGGTGAAGTTGGAGATGTGCGGCAGGTCGATGACGACGATATCGAGGCAGTCCTCAGCAAGGAATTCATCTGAGGAATGTATGGTTCCCTGCTTGAACGATACTGAATCCTCCTCGGGGAGGCCAAGTCGGTCCAGATAGGGGACAACCCCTAGTACCGGACGCCCGGTGTGGCTCCGGGTGGCGTCAAGGGCGCTGCCGAGCAGGGTAGCATCGCCGCGAAAGCGGTTGATGACAAAGCCTGCTACCCGGGCGCGCTCTGCCTCGCTGAGGAGTTCCATGGTGCCGACAAACGAAGCGAAGACGCCGCCACGATCGATATCGCCCACCAGCAGCACCGGGGCATCCGCATGACGCGCCATATTCATATTGACGATGTCGTCGGCTTTGAGATTAATCTCCGCCGGGCTTCCCGCCCCTTCGAGTACCATTACCTGATGTTCGGCGGCCAGGGAGTCGTAGCTGTGCTTGACCTTTTCAAAGATCTCACGTTTCTGTTCCGCATAGGCACGGAAATGGTAAGAACCCATGGCCTTGCCAAGGACGATAATCTGCGAACCGGTATCGCTGTTGGGCTTAAGTAGCACCGGGTTCATCCGCACATCCGGATCGAGGCGGCAGGCCTGGGCCTGCATCACTTGAGCGCGGCCCATCTCGCCGCCGTCATGGGTAACAAAGGAGTTTAGCGACATATTCTGCGCCTTGAACGGCGCTACGGCATAGCCATCCTGATGCAGGATGCGGCAGAGGGCGGCGGTGAGTATGCTCTTACCCGCATTGGAGCCGGTGCCCTGGAACATGATTGCGGGGGTTCTGCGCTGCCGGGGCGAGCTTTGATGCGGGACGAGGAGTTCAGTGAGCACCTGCTCAAGGCGTTGCTGCTCCTCCGGCGGGCGCACCGCAACGCGAAAGAAGCGCGTATCGAGCGCAGTAAAATTGTCGCATGCACGCAAGGCCACGCCCTGCTTAAGAGCCTGCTGCGTCAGCTCCACCGCATTGAGCTTCGCCTGCTCAAGGCGACAGAGGAGAAAGTTGGCCGTGCCGGGGTAGACCCTGATGCCCGGTAATTGCTCCAGCATGGACTGCAAGGCAAGACGCTGCTTGCGCGCAAAAATGCGGCTGCGCTCGCGATAATCTTCATCCGCCAGAGCGGCGCAACCCACCACCTGAGCCAGGGTATTGACGCTCCACAGCGGCTGCAGGTAACGACAACGCGCCAGG
>JBHEPQ010000235.1:0-13631 GCA_046260215.1 Chromatocurvus sp. | reverse complement strand
GATCATCAAGGCGATGGTGCGGGTAGCCGAGGGGCTGGGTGTCGAGATCGTGCTCGGCGAGCCGGTGGAAGGGATTCTTGTGGAGGGCGGCCGGGCCGTCGGCGTGGAGACGCCGAGTGGCGAACGCCGCGCCGACGCCGTGCTCGCCTCGGCCGACTACCATCACGTGGAGAGTGAGTTGATACCGGCGCGCTACCGGCAGTTCAATGAGGACTACTGGGACAGACGGGCGATGAGTCCGTCGAGCCTTCTCTACTACATCGGGCTGGAGGGGCACCTGGGCAATCTGCTCCACCACACGCTCTTCTTCGACGAGGATCTGGACCGCCACATGGACGCTGTCTACGACGACGCGCGCTGGCCCGATGCACCGCTCTTCTACGCCTGCGCGCCGTCGGTGACCGACCCGTCGGTAGCGCCGCAGGGGTGCTCGAACCTCTTTTTGCTCATCCCGCTGGCGCCGGGCCTCGAGGACTCCGACGCCAAACGCGAACGGCTTTACGACCAGGTGATGAACCGGTTGGAGGCGAGAGTCGGCGCGTCGTTGCGCGACCGAGTCGTGGTGCGCCGGTCCTACGCCATGCGCGACTTCGAGGCCGACTACAGCGCCTACAGGGGCAATGCCTACGGTATGGCCAACACCCTGCGGCAAACCGGTCCGCTCAAGCCGCCACTGAAGTCGAGAAAGCTGCCCGGCCTCTACTTCGCGGGGCAGCTCACCGTACCGGGTCCGGGTATGCCGCCGAGCCTGGTGTCGGGCGAGCTGGCAGCGAAGGTGCTCATCGACGACATCGGCTGAGAGTCCCCCTGCCGCGACGCGTACTGCGTCTCGATTTCGTCAGGCTCCCCGTCGGGATCAGGCAAAACGCTGGCTGCCTTTCTCGCGTCTATCGATCGCCTTGTGTTCCGCGAGGCGGTGCCCGAACCCGGCGTCAAGGTACTGTACATCTCGCCCCTCAAGGCGCTCGGCGTGGACGTGGATCGCAATCTGCGCGCGCCCCTGGCGGGCATCTCTGCCGTGGCTGCCCGCGACAATGGTGTTCGAGCTGCAGGCCGGCGAGGTGTTCCGCCTCGGGGCATCCATGTGGCGGACCCTGAAACGCTCGAGGAAGAGGTTATCCGGGCCCTGACGGATACGTCCATGTTCGCCGCCCGTTTCCTTAGAAGCGCTTAGTCGGTGCCCGGTGTGGATTGATTCCGAAGGGGCGTCGTCGGGCTGTGTTGGTGGTCTGGTCGGTGATGACCCGGAGGGTGAGAGATGGATAGATCCGCGCTGCCGTGAAAAAGTGCGCCTGTTTCGCCTTTCCGTCCTTGGAAACCCTGGCGGGACTACAAGCTCTGAAAGCGTAAGGAAGTGTGACGGTGGCACTGACAAGAGACTTCAAGGCCACGATGTATTTTTCTCGGTATTTTTCATGGTGCCCGCGCACCAGGGTTTTAAGTCTCTGAAAAATAAACGCGGAAACTAGCTGTTGACGATAGAGTGTGAGTAGCCGGCACTGACAGGCAATGACTGGGATTCGCGACCGGGAGCGGAACATAGAAAGCCAGTCAATTGCCATAAAAACATAGTAAATCTGGATAATAACTCCTGAAATACAAGGTATGTGAAAATGCGAAATTACCGACCAACTTCAAGCAGCAATCGCACAAGTACCTGCGGTTGCACTGCCTGGTGCGCGCCAGTTCGGCAAACACGATAGTCACACCTGTGATGATGTTGGCGCAACGTATAAATACATTCTGTATGGGGGGAGGATGAGTTTCCTGTGGGTCATGACGCGAAGATCATTTCTTTGTCAGGACTGATGCAACGACTTCATTCAGGTTAATTATTGATAATTTCTGAACCTGGTATTTTTCATGGTACTACCTCTTGGCCGGAAAACAGTCCGCTGAATGTAAAAGATAAAAAGGCTTATTGACAATCGAATGGGAGTGACAGGAATTCACAGGCGATGGCGCTTGAGTGCCGGAGCACTATAGACGCTGAGCACGACGTCCCTCATCCACGATAAGGATTCAGGGCCGGAGTGTCGCCTGCATATTTGCGGCAATTGATGTGGCGAGACCTTTGGCGCGGTCCGCGTTCGGGCCGCTGAATCCGGCGTCTACGGTGGCATGGAAATGCGCTAGCCAGCGCTCGAAATCTGACGCGTTGAGCGGGCGTTTGGCGTGCAGGTCGCGATGAATATTCATAGTGTGTCGCTGATAGGCTCGCTCGCCGAGCAGCAGCTTGCACCAATAGTCCTTGATGTGCGGCAGGTGCTGGTCGAGGTCTATAGCGGCGACGTCGAGAAAGATCGGCGCCAAACGCTCATCTTTCAACAATTGAGCGTAGAAGGCATCAACGAAGGCTTCGATATTGCAACGCGAATCCAGATCTAGTTTTTCAGCCGGCTTCATTTTTTCCCCGCGTTAACGATATGGGCCTGTCGAGTAACGCTAGAGCTCCACTGAGCAGGCCGGGCGCGTGACAGGATATTTGCATAACAGATAGAGCTTGGCTTCAGGTATCTATGACCTGTTTCGCCAGTTTGTGTCCCAGCTCGATCATTTCCTCGGCACGATGAAAATCGAGCACATCACACGCGCTAACCGGTATTTCGATGAGGGTGTCGGGCCAATAAGCGGCCATCTGATACCGCGCAATGCGGTCCTGCATGGCTTCCAGTGACTTGCTCATGATCTCAATCGCTGAATCGCTGTCCTCTGAAGACGATGCCAGGCCCATGCGCTTTTTGACTCCCTCAACCCATCCCTGAGGGCCCCGCTCACCATCCTGGCTGTGATCTTCATCAGCCATACCCGGGCCTTCTTTTGTTGCGCCATTCAGAGAAACAACCACCAAATGCGAGGCACCGATACTTTTAATCGGCGCAATCGGTAGCGGGCTCAACAATCCGCCATCCACCAGCGTGCAGCCATCACGTAATACCGGTGTAAAAAAACCGGGTATGGCGATGGATGCCCGGATGGCCTCAAATAACGGTCCGCTATCCAGCCAGATCTCACGACGGTGCTCTATATCTGAAGCAATAGCGGTAAAGTCAACGTCCAGATCCTCAATACTCTGATTACCTACCAGCTCCCCCAGTCTGTCCATCAAGCGATCGCCCTGGAACAGTCCTGTGCTGGTGAACGAAAAATCGAGTAAACCCCACACATCAGCTGCGCTGAGCTCCGCGATCCATTCCTCATAAAAGTTCAGCTTGCCAGCCGCGTAAAGGCCGCCGATCAAAGCGCCGATCGATGAGCCGCTCACCGCCTTTATATCGTATTTGCCGCTGTTATTTAGCGCACGGATAACGCCGATATGAGCCAGGCCCCGGGCGCCGCCGCTGCCCAGCACCAGCGACACAGGTATTTTCTCGTCAGTCATTCGCTACCTCGGAGCAGCCATTGGCTTGTCAATTCTTAAGTGACGTTCATTTTGATTGTGAAGTGGCTGTATTTCTGTAGAGACATATAAAATCCGCCCCTTCGCGCGCCGCGGCGCAACCAGTCGTGTACAAAAACCGGTTCGCGGTGGGCAGTCGGAAAATGGGCCTGTTGCCGGGGTCTTCCGGCCTGAACCCGTGCCAACTTCCCAGATTATAAACGGTCCAGCGCTTTGCTCTCAGTCAACGTACCCAGGCAGACGATCCAGGGCCTGAGGAGGCGACCCTACTTGCTGTCGGTCTCGTGCTCACTCCAGGCCTCCTGCAGCGAGCCGCTCATCGTTTGATAGGTATCTGAGAAGCCTTCTTTCATCTGCTCCCAGGCTTTGGTAGAGCTGTGCTTGAAACCGCCATACCGCTCCGCGAGGGCGTTTCGCTGCTTACGCAGTGCTTTCAGGCTGCCCTCAGCTTTCTGGCGTGCTGACTGGTTCATGTTATCCCAGTTTTGGTTAATCTGAATCTCCAGATCGTCAATGCGCCCGTCGAGTTTTCTGAGGGCTCGCTCGGCGTCGTCAACAGCCTGATCACGCTGTTCAACAGTGTATTGTTGCAAAGTGTTGAGCAACTTCTGAGCGTCCTTTTTGACATCCTGTGCCGTAACGCTGCTATTCTCCGAGTGCGCCGATGCAATTGTGACAGCACACAACCCTACTATTGAAATAAGGGCGGTGCTGAGTGTATTTTTCTTCATAGCAGGTTCCTCAGGACAGAAAAAATACAGGTTTATTCAACGATGGGTTGTGCTTCTGATACTTTGGATACCACACTGGTTGGTAAAATCATAGTTACTTATCCTGATCTGTTTCACCGGGCCGTGGGGAGCCAGCCCGTCCGACCAGCAATCGTGTGATGCAGCCTTAACCCGTATGATCATAAACGGCTCGCACCTCGTCGAGCGAACTTAGGTGCTGTTCGGCGTAGTGCCGTTCTGACCACGCGGCGTGCACGCCGCTATTACACCTGCTGCGCCAGGCGCCATTTTTAAGTTCGCTGCGTTTTTTGAGTCTAAAGGAGAGAAAACCCGGGATGAACGAAATGGGCGGAGATAGGAAGGGCACCGGCGACACCGCCGGGGAGCACACCGCGATAGTCACGGGCGCCTCGTCGGGTGTCGGTCTGTATACCGCGAAGGCGCTCGCCGGACACGGCTGGCACGTCGTCATGGCATGTCGGGATCTCGACAAGGCGGCCCGGGCCGCCGCCGAGGCTGGCATCCCGGAAGCGTCGCGCACGCTGCTTGCCCTGGATCTCACGGCCCTCGACGATGTCCGTTCCTTCGTTGAGGGCTTCCGGGCGACCGGGCATGCCCTTGACGCGCTGGTCGTCAATGCCGCCACCTATCAGCCACGTCTCGAGGCTCCGGCGCGATCTCCCGACGGCTATGAACTCAGCGTCGCGGTGAACCACCTCGGTCACTTCCTGCTCGTGCGCCTGTTGTTGCCCGTACTTGCTCAGCGGCCTGGCTCGCGCCTGGTTACGCTCGGCACGGTAACTGCCAACTCAGAGGAATTCGGTGGCCGCATCCCGATCCCGAAACCCGCCGATCTCGGGACTCTCGCCGGGCTTGCCGACGGCTTCCGGGCGCCTGTCGCCATGATCGACGGTGGCACCTTCCGCCCCGGCAAGGCCTACAAAGACTCCAAGCTCTGCAACATGATCACGAGCCGAGAGCTGCATAGACGCTATCACGAGGAGACCGGCGTGGTGTTCTCCACGGTTTATCCGGGCTGCGTCGCCGATACGGCTTTGTTTCGCGACACGCCGCCCCTGTTCCAGAGGCTGTTCCCGCTGTTCCAGAAATATGTGACCAAGGGGTACGTAAGCCAGGAACTCGCGGGCGAGCGCGTTGCCGACGTGGTGACACAACCGGCGTTCGAGACCTCGGGGCTGCACTGGAGCTGGGGCAATCGGCAGCAGGCGGGCCGCGAGGCCTTCTCGCAGCCGCTGTCCAGGCGTGCGACTGATCCAGAACTCGGGCGCCGTCTCTGGGAGTACAGCGAGCAGCTCGTGGGGCTCTGAGTGAGCGATTATTTCAACCTGCAGGGAGCCCTGCTCAAATAGCCAGCGCGAGCACAGTACCCTTGCGCAAAACCTTGAGTTGCTATCGTCACTGTGGCGGGTAATCTAACCCTCGCCTATTAAGTTGGCCTTGCTGTCTGAGGACACTGTCATGAAAACTCGCCTGATTCCTTTACTGCTCTTGCTTGTCTGCGTTCAGGCCCTGGGCTGGGGCAGCACCGCACACCGTACCGCAGCCGGTATCGCCGAGCGCTATCTGTCGCCCGAAGCGCGCTTCGCGATAAAGGATATCCTGGGGCGGGAGACCCTGGCGGAGGCGTCAACATGGCCGGACTTCATGCGCTCAGATCCGTCTGAATTCTGGCAGCGCACCGCCAGCCCCTGGCATTACGTTACCGTGCCCGAGGGCAAGACCTACGAGGAGGTCGGAGCACCCGAGCAAGGGGACGCATACACTGCATTGCAAGGCTTTTCTACCGATCTGCGTGCCCGGGAAACGCCGCTCCAAGACCGCGCGCTCGCGCTGCGCTTTATCGTACATATTATTGCTGACCTGCATCAGCCGCTGCACGTGGGCAACGGTACGGATCGTGGTGGTAATGATACACGCGTCACCTATTTCGGGCGGTCAACGAATCTGCACCGCGTCTGGGACAGTCAGCTGGTCGATAGCGAGCAGCTCTCCTATAGCGAGTGGATCGAGTGGCTGGACAGAACAATATCGCCCGAGGACTTCCAGGCCTGGCGCGATCCAAGCCCCCTGGTGTGGATTGCAGAAAGCGCCCGACTGCGTAATCAACTCTACCCGGATCAGCCCGATCTGGGGTGGGATTACCGGTATCGCTGGTCCAGTGCACTCCGGCTCAGGATCTCGCAGGCGGGCGTACGCACCGCTGTCTACCTCAATGAGCTGTTCGCTGGCGACTGATTGGCGGCATCAGGAAAGCCCGTGTGTTGCCCATAATGACAATCCTGGGCAATGCTTTGCAGCCCACGCGCGGAGAGTTGTAAGCGGCCGGTGGGCACGACTCGGCGACGCACACCGGCGACCGGTGCAAGCAGAAATAAATCACCATTAAGCCCCTGCAGACGCTGTGGTACCCCGATGTTCCGGGTCAGTTCGGCATGCGCCTGCAGGTGCTTTGGCTCGCCATGAACTGGAATGGCTATTTGAGGCTTCACCCATCGGTACATGTCCTGAAGTTCATCCTGTGCCGGATGGCCAGAGGCGTGCAGGGGCTGTGACATATCGCCATCGGCTATTACCAGCAAACCCAGGTGGCGCAGGCGAGACAGCAGCCTCGCTACCGCGTCCTCATTGCCGGGGATGATGCGCGCACTGAGTATGACTGTGTCGCCTGGCTGCAGTTCAAGGTCGGGGTGCTGGCCCGAGGCGAGGCGGTCCAGTGCGGCCCTTGGCTCGCCCTGGCTGCCTGTGGCGATTGCCAGCACCTCGTCAGCGGGCAGATAGCCGAGGTGCTCGCTATGGATAAAGCGCAGCTCATCCGGCCACAATTCCGCGCTGACGGCGGCGCTGTAATAGTTGCGCAGCGAGCGGCCGAGCAGTCCCGCGTGCCGTTTGGTCGCCGCCGCGATCTGCGCCAGTGTGTGCAGACGCGCGATGTTGCTGCCGAAACATGCCACGATGACGCGGCCTCGTGCCTGTGAAACGGCTGCGAGCAGGCCTTCATAAAGTGCGCCTTCAGAGGGAGAACGACCGGGCATGTCGGCGTTGGTGGAATCGCAAACCATCGCACGAATACCCTCTCCGCCGAATGCACGATAGTGCGACTCTGGGTAAGGTGCGCCGATCAGTGGCTCCGGATCAAGCTTCCAGTCGCCGGTGTGAAACACAGTTCCCAATGGCGTTCGGATAAGCAGTGCCTGGGACTCGGGCGTCGAGTGCGTCAGGTCAACCCACTCAACATCAAAACGTCCGATTTGGTGTCGACTCTGTGGCGCCACAATGTGTACAGGCACCCGATTCGTCAGCCCTGCCTCACGCAGCTTGCGCTGGAGTATCTCCGCGGTAAATCGCGTGGTATAAACGGGGCACTCCAGTTGCGGCCACAGATACGCTAAAGCCCCGATGTGGTCTTCGTGAGCATGGGTTATCACCAGCCCGCACAAGTTTTCGCACTGGTCGGCTATAAATGCCGGATCAGCCATCTGCACGAGTGTCTCACCACCGGCAGTCCGCTCGAACGTTATGCCGCAATCAACCATGAGCCAGTGGCCATCATGCCCGTACAGGTTCATATTCATGCCAATTTCGCCGCAGCCACCCAGAGGAGCGAACCAGAGTTGACCGGCATCCGGCGTGAGCCGCGTCAAAGCGGAAGGTGATATCAAAATCCAGGGCCTTCAATGCGGATGACGCAGCGCTCTTTAAGCAGCTCCGCACGCACGCTTTCGTTCAGGGTGAACTGCGCGCGGTGCTCGTCCATGGTGACGAACAGTTCCCTGCGCAACCGCTGTCGCAAACACGCGGAATGGAAGCGGCGCACGTCTTCTTCTGTCTCCAGCACTAAAGGCGGGACGGGCAACAACTCGCCGTCGTCCGACTTCGCCACGAGCGTGAAATATGAGGTGTTGGTGTGCTTGACGACGCCTGTCTGTACGTTCTCCGCAATGACCTTTATGCCGACAACGAGGGAAGTGCGGCCGACGTAGTTGACAGAAGCGAGCATGGACACCAACTCACCTACCTCCACCGGCTGCAGGAAGTTGACGGCGCCGACCGCCACCGTTACGCAATAGGCGCCCGCGTGTTTGCTCGCGCATGCGTAGGCGACCTTATCCATGAGAGAGAGCAGCGTGCCGCCGTGAATCTTACCGCCAAAGTTGGCATATGAGGGAATCATCAACTCAGTGATGGTCGTTCTGGAGTAGTTTACCGGGTGCCCTTCCATCATCAGCTTCCCTGCAGGCTTCATTATCATGCCAGTGACGATAGCGTAAGGCTGCTGCTATTGCATCATCCGCCCTCGCAGCCGCACGATTGCCCGCGATGGTTGTGACATCATGGCACGGAAAATGGGCAATCAATCAGCGTTTGACCGTAGCTGGTTGTCCACACTATTGTGACGCCCTGGACGCCGGAGGTCTGAGAAGTGTATGACCAAGGTTCAAATCGGGCCGATGTGGCGGCTCTCGAGCGCGCCTTGCGACAGCAGCGCGGACAGGGGGCAGATACGTGATCGATATCACGGGTACCTGGACTGATCAGTATCAGCTGACCATGGCCCAGGCCTACTTTCAGGAGGGCCGTGCCGAGGAGACCGCGGTCTTTGACTACTTCTTCCGCAAACTGCCATTCGACGGTGGGTACGCGACTTTTGCCGGGCTGGAGGATCTGCTGGACACCTTGTCGGCGCTGCAGTTCTCGTCGGTTGATATCGATTATCTGGCGAAGCAGGGGTTTAATGCCGGGTTCCTCGACTGGCTGCGGGAATTTCGTTTCCGCGGGAGCGTCCGCGCCGTCCTGGAGGGTGACCTGGTGTTTCCGAACCGTCCGGTGCTGGAAATAGAGGCGCCACTGGTCGAAGGGCAGGTCGTTGAAAGCCTTCTCCTCAATATCCTCAACCTGCAGACCCTGGTCGCCACCAAGGCGAGCCGCATGCGGCTGGCCGCCGGCCGACAGCGCAAACTGGTGGATTTCGGTATGCGCCGCGCGCATGGGGCCGGCGGCTACGCCGCCAGTCGCGCGGCAATTATCGGGGGGTTTGACGGCACAAGTAATGTCCGCGCGGCGCGTGACTACGGTCTGCCGCTGTCGGGCACCATGGCGCATTCATTTATCCAGAGTTATGACCACGAACTCGACGCGTTTCGCGCCTTCGCCCGATGCTGGCCAGAAAATTGCGTCCTGCTGGTGGACACCTATGACACGCTGAAGAGCGGCGTCCCCAATGCCATCACGGTCGGTCTCGAGATGGCCGAGCAGGGGTCGGCGTTGAAAGGCATTCGGCTGGACAGTGGAGATCTTGCCTGGCTGGGCCGTGAGAGCCGGCGTCTGCTGGATGAGGCGGGATTGTCCGACGTCCGCATTGCCGCCTCCAACGAGCTGGATGAACACGTCATCAAGAGTCTGATCGAGCAGCGTGCGCCGATCGATCTGTTCGGCGTGGGGACGCGGCTGGTCACCGGCCAGCCCGACGCCGCTTTCGACGGGGTTTACAAATTGGCCATGGTCGGCGGTAAATTGCGGCTCAAGCTTTCCGAGACGCGTGACAAAGTGACGCTGCCCGGCAGAAAGCAGGTGTGGCGGGTCGCCGACAGCGACGGAGCCTGGCTTGGCGCCGACGTGGTCGGGCTCGAGGACGAGGACGCGCCAGCGCGCATGACGGATCCGCGGGATTCGCGCCGCAGTCTGGAGTTGTCCCGTTGCGACCGAACGCCGCTTTTGCAGACGGTGATGAGCAACGGCGAGCGGGTATCGCCAGCGCGCCCGGTGGATGAGATTGCCCTGCATGTCAGGGATCAGCTCGCCGCCTTACCGCCGGAGTACAAGCGTTTTGACAACCCGCATGTCTACAAGATCGGGGTTTCCGATGCGCTGCTGCAGGCGCGCGATGCCCTGATCGCGCACTATACGGTAAGGAATACGCCATGAATGCCCTGATTCTCGTCGACATCCAGAATGATTTCATGCCCGGGGGCGCGCTGGGCGTCCCGGGCGGCGACGCCATCGTCCCGGTGGTGAACCGTCTCCAGCCCGGGTTTGCGCTGGTCGTGGCGACCCAGGACTGGCATCCGCCAGGGCATGCCAGTTTTGCCTCGAGTCACCCGGGCAACTCGGCGTTTGACAGCATTGAACTGGACGGGCTGGAGCAGACGCTCTGGCCCGACCACTGTGTGCAGGGTACTGCCGGGGCAGACTTTCACGCCCAACTTGACACGCAGCGGGTGGAGGCGGTTTTTCGCAAGGGCATGGATTCGGGTATCGACAGCTACAGCGGCTTTTACGATAACGGGCATCAAAAGACCACCGGGCTCGCCGGCTATCTGCGTGAAAAGGAAGTGCAAACCCTCTTTTTCTGCGGCCTTGCCGCCGATATCTGTGTCGCGTTTTCCATCCGCGATGCCAATGCAGAGGGTTTCTCCACCGTACTGGTCGAGGATGCAACGCGCGCTCTGAGCGGTGAGGACTTCGCAGCTATCCGCGACGAGTTGCAGACAGCCGGCACGCGCATCGTCAACAGTATCGATCTGGCGGGGTGAAGTAGCCCTGCGGGTTATCTGACAGGGCCCAGATGTCATGTTCACCGCTTCAGGCGCATGCGACCCATGTAGTCCTTCTTGCCCAGTGGCACTTCGCGCATGCGCAGGATGTCGTACGCGGTTGTTGCATGAAAGTGCAGATTCGGTAGCGAGAACGTCATCAGAAAGTCCTCGGCGATGAATTCAAGCTTGAAGTCGCCGATCTGGAAGATCACCTCTTTGCCCTCCAGTGAGTCCACCTCGTCACGGCTGAGTGCGTCAAGTTCGTTACGGGCATCCGCTACCGACTGTCGCAGCCCGGCGTAGTCGTGGTCCGGTCCGGATGGCGGCGAGAACTCGCCTGCCTTGACGCCCTCTATCGCGCCGCGGGAATGGTGCACGACCGACATGATCTGGAACCGGAATGGCAGCATATCCGGGTGCAGTCGAGTCTCGACAATCTCTTCCGGATCAATACCTTTTTCTTTGCAGTGCGTTTCACCTTTTTCCAGGAAGCCATCGACGGCCCCGAGTACCTGTTGGAAGGATGCGACGCTGACGTCGTAGAGTGAAATTGCCATGTTGTAGTCTCCATGCCGGTCTGCGGGTAAAGCGTGTTATCTAATAGTCGTATGATAGGACAGAAGTCAGTCAGCTTACAGTGCTTGCGATAGGAATGGCGGCCGCAGGCTAGTGGCCCACTAGACCGCTGGCACTTGCACCGCGGCGACGCGATCGTCATTCTCCATATACTCGAAGCACGGTGCGCCTCGACGCCTCGCACTTATCAGGAGACAGCATGAGCACATTCAACCAGCCACTGGGCGGCAACGACATGCCACGCTTCGCGGGCCCCGCCACGATGATGCGACTTCCCACGCAGTCGACTGCAGCAGGGCTTGATGCTGCGTTCATCGGTGTGCCAGTGGATATAGCAACCTCGAATCGCCCGGGGGCGCGACTGGGTCCGCGTCAGATCCGTGATGAATCGCGTATGTTACGCCCTTACAACATGGCCACTCGCGCTGCTCCCTTTGACAGCCTGCAGGTGGCCGACATTGGTGATGTGCCGATCAACACCTTCCACCTGCCGAAAACGGTAGACATCATTTCGGACTTTTACGACGAGGTTATCGGGCATGACTGCATTCCCCTGTCCCTGGGGGGCGACCACGTGATCACACTGCCGATACTGCGCGCGATCACCAGGAAGCACGGGCCGGTAGGGTTGATCCACATCGATGCCCACGCCGACGTCAATGAACACATGTTTGGCGAGCCGATCGCCCACGGAACCCCGTTTCGACGCGCCCAGGAGGAAGGGCTGCTCGCGGCGGAGAGGGTGGTGCAGATCGGCCTGCGCGGCACCGGCTACTCGCCGCAGGATTTTGACTGGTGTCGCCAGCAGGGATTTCGTGTCGTGACAGCCGAAGAGTGCTGGTATCGCTCTCTTGAACCGCTTATGACCGAAGTACGCGAGCAGATGGGTGACGGCCCGGTCTACATCACCTTCGACATCGACGGTCTCGACCCGTCCGTCGCGCCAGGCACCGGTACAGTGGAGATGGCGGGGCTTGCCGCGAGCCAGGGTCTCGAAATAGTACGTGGCGCCGCAGGCCTGAATGTGGTCGGTGGCGATCTGGTGGAGGTATCGCCACCCTACGATACCAGTGGCAATACTGCGCTGATGGGCGCCACGCTGCTTTATGAGATGCTCTGTGTTCTCCCGGGCGTTGTGCGTCGCGAGTGATCCGGTGTGCCATCCTCACTTGAGCCTGCATCCCGAATCGCCATGGGTGGCGCAGCACTGAGCCGTCACGGTCTGATCAGGTTCCTGGTTCCATCGTCTATCGGAGTATTGCTGTTTCTGGTGCCCTTTCAGGCGGGCGACACCATCAATATCGGTATGGGGCTGATGGCCGATAGCCTCAACGCGCTGCTGGGTGATGCCTTGCCCGCCATTGCCGTTGTGGTCCTGGGCCTGTCTGTATCGCTCACGTTGATCGCAAAGCTGGCGCGACCGGTCTGGGCACGGTCGGGCATGCTCAGCGAGCTGTTTGATGTTGCCCCGAGGTGGGTAGTGATGCGCGGGCTCGGTGCGCTGTTTGCGTTGATGACCTTCTTTCAGGTCGGCCCTGAATTCGTGACCGCCTCATTTACCGGCGGGGTGATGCTGAATGACCTGGCGCCGGTGTTGCTGACCTTCTTTTTTTTCGCCGCCATACTGCTGCCGTTTCTGGTCGAGTTCGGCTTCATGGAATTTATCGGCAGCCTGGTGCGCACACCTTTCCGATGGATTTTCGGCCTGCCGGGCCGCAGCGCCATCGACGCCACTGCCTCCTGGATGGGTTCGGGTACCGTGGGTGTGCTGATCACCAGCCAGCAGTACGAACAGGGCTTTTATACCTGCCGTGAAGCCTCGGCCATCGCGACCAATTTCTCCATCGTATCCATCGCCTTTGCTCTGCTGGTGGCGAGCTTTATCGATATCAACCACCTGTTTGTGCCGTTCTACCTGACCGTGGTGGTGGCGGGGCTGGTGGCTGCGGTGATCGTGCCGCGCCTGCCGCCGCTGTCGCTCAAGCCCGACACCTACTACGAGCCGGTGGGTAGACGTATTCAGGAAGAAAACACCAGCGACCAGAATCTGCTGCGCTACAGTCTCGGCGTAGCCGTCGCGCGTGCCGAGGGTGCTCCCGGTCCGCGCCAGCTGGCCCGCCAGGCGCTGTTCAACGTAGCAGACATCTTCTTTGGCCTGCTGCCGCTGGTCATTGCCATCGGTACTGTAGCCTTGATCCTTGCCGAATTCACGCCACTGTTCACCTGGCTTTCATACCCGATGGTGCCGGTGCTCGAGTGGATGGGGCTGCCGGAGGCCAGGGCCGCCGCCCCGGCAACCCTGGTGGGCTTTGCCGACATGTTCCTGCCGGCGGTTCTGGCCAGCGGCATCGACAGCGAGCTGACACGCTT